>JAEPNS010000129.1 GCA_017643325.1 Alphaproteobacteria bacterium
ACCGCCGTCGCGCTCGACGGTTTCACGGTCGACATCACGAAACAGGAACTCGCCGCCCGCGACTGGATCGTGGCGATCAAGGGCGACGGCCGGTATCTCAACATCGGCGGCCGGGGCCCGGTCTGGATCGTCTACGACGTGCCCGGCGGCAACGCCACGGGCGAGGACGATAACCGCTGGCCCTGGGCGGTCTACTACATCCGCGCGGACTAGGCGCATCCGCCACGCCCGAACGCAAGCGGCCCCGCGCGTGCGGGGCCGTTGCCGTTGGTGTGCCGGGGGCACTTCCACCATGTTCCCCTTTTCCACTATCATAAAATTCTGGAACCGGCCGGGTCCGGATACCCGGCTACAAAAACCGGTCGCAACACGCGGCCGATAACCTTGCGTGCCCGGGGGAGTGAGCTTCGATGGCCAAGAAAAAGACACCGTATATGGACGACCAGGCGTGGACCGATGTGCGTGACGGCATGCGCATCGACTGGGACGTGCCCATCGAGATGGATGACGGGCTCGTCCTGCGCTGCGACGTCTACCGCCCGATCAAGGACGGCAAGTATCCGGTCATCATGACCTACGGCCCCTACGGCAAGTTCCTGCACTTCGACGACGCCTATCACGACCAGTACCAGCGCATGCTGGAGGATTTCCCGGAGATCGGCGCCGGGACAACCGAGAAGTATCAGAACTGGGAAGTCGTCGACCCCGAGCGCTGGGTGCCGGACGACTACGTTTGCATCCGTGTGGATTCCAGGGGCACCGGCCGCTCGCCGGGCGTGATCGACATCTGGTCGCTGCGCGAGGCGCAGGACCTGGCGATCTGCGTCGACTGGGCGGGCGTGCAATCCTGGTCGAACGGCAAGGTCGGCCTGAACGGGATTTCCTACTACGCGGAGAACCAGTGGCAGTGCGCCGCGCTGCAGCCCAAGCACCTGGCCGCGATCTGCCCCTGGGAGGGCGCGGCGGACTTCTACCGCGACATGGGCCATCACGGCGGCATCCTGTGCAACGGCTTCGTCAAGGACTGGTCGGAAGCGCAGGTCTACTCGGTGCAGTACGGCAAGGGCACGAACGGCAAGCGCTCGCGCATGAACGGCGAGTGGGTGTCAGGCCCCGAGACGCTGACCGAGGAAGAACTCGGCGCGAACCGCAACAACTTCTATGACGATGTGCGTACGCGAAAGCTGGACAGCGACGAGTACTGGCAGTCACGCATGCCTGACTGGTCCAAAGTCAAGGTGCCGATGCTGTCGACCGCCAACTGGGGCGGGCAGGGGCTTCACCCCCGCGGCAATTTCGAGGGGTTCACCCAGTCGGCGTCGAAGGAAAAGTGGCTCGAGGTGCACGGGATCGAGCACTGGACGCATTTCTATACAGACTACGGGATGGACCTGCAGAAACGCTTCTTCGGCTACTACCTGAAGGGCGAGAAAAACGGCTGGGACAAGCAGCCGAAGGTCCAGCTTCAGATCCGGCATCCCGGCGAGAAGTTCGTCGAGCGGCATGAGAACGAATGGCCGCTCAAGCGGACCGAGTGGACAAAGTTCTATCTCGAGCCGGGCGACATGAGCATGTCGACCACGCCCCAGAAAAAGAAGGGCGAAGTGACCTACGGCGGTTTCTCCGACGGCGTGACCTTCATGACGCCGCCGCTGGAAGAGGATGTCGAGATCACCGGGCCGATCGCGTCCAAGCTCTTTGTCTCCTCGGCCACGGAGGACGCGGACCTGTTCCTGGTCGTGCGCGTGTTCGCGCCGGACATGAAGGAGGTCACCTTCCAGGGCGCGCTCGACCCGCACACGCCGATCGCCCAGGGCTGGCTGCGCTGTTCGCACCGCAAGCTGGACAAGAAGAAGACCCTGCCTTACCGGCCGTACCACACCCATGACGAGGAACAGCCGCTGGAGCCGGGCAAGACCTATGAGGTCGATGTCGAGGTCTGGCCGACCTGCATCCACGTGCCGAAGGGCTACCGTCTGGCCCTGTCGGTGCGCGGCAGCGACTACGTCTATCCGGGCGATTCCAATACCGATCTTGGCGAATATGCGAACTGGACCGGTTGCGGCCTGTTCCGCCACGACGACCCGCGCGACCGGCCGGCGCACATATTCGGCGGCGACGTGACCTTGCATACCGGACCGAAAGAACAGGCTTACGTGATGTTGCCGGTGATCCCCGAGAAGAAGGGGCGCGGCAAGAAATAACGATGGACATAGGGCGGCTTCGGAAACAGAGCCGCCAGACCTGTCCGGTTTTCCTGGGGAGGAGAAACCATGGACGATATCAGCTACGCGGGTGACCCGATCTTCAAGACCGAGTTCCGCGAAGGCATGCGTGTCGACTGGGACGTGCCCATCGAGATGGACGACGGCAATGTCCTGCGGGCGAATGTCTACCGGCCCGACGACGACGGGACCTATCCGGTGGTCATGTCTCACGGCCCCTACGGCAAGGACCTCCACTTCGAGGAGATCTACAAGACCTGCTGGGACCTGATGTGCGAGAACCACCCGGACGTGCCGGCGGGGTCGACCAACATCCACCAGAGCTGGGAGGTCTGCGACCCCGAGAAGTGGGTCCCGAAGGGCTTTGTGGTCATCCGGGTCGATTCACGTGGGGCCGGGCGGTCGCCGGGCTACCTGGAGCACTGGAGTCCGCGCGAGACCCGGGACTTTGCCGAATGCATCGAATGGGCCGGGGTCCAGCCCTGGTCGAACGGCAAGGTCGGCCTGTCGGGCATCTCCTACTACGCGGTCAACCAGTGGCAGGTGGCGGCGTTGCAGCCGAAGCACCTCGCCGCGATCTGTCCGTGGGAGGGTTTCAACGATTTCTATCGGGAACTCTCGTATCAGGGCGGCATCTACACGACGTTCGCGCGGCACTGGTACGACATGCAGATCCTCAAGATCCAGCATGGCTATGGCGACAGGGGCTGGCGCTCGCGCGCCAACGGAGAGTGGGCCGCGGGGCCGGAGACCCTGTCCGATGAGGAACTGGTCGCCAATCGCTACGATCTCTACCAGAGCTATATCTCCCATCCGTTCGACGACGCTTATTACGCGGCGCTGACGCCCGATTTGTCGAAGGTCGAGGTGCCGCTGCTGAGCTGCGCCAACTGGGGCGGGGCGCCGCTGCATCCGCGTGGCAACTTCAACGGCTTCAAGCAGGCGGCCTCGAAGCACAAATGGCTCGAGGTGCACGGGCTCGAGCACTGGTCGCTCTACTACACCGACTACGGCAACGACCTGCAGATGCGTTTCTTCGAGCGCTTCCTGCGCGACGATGAATCCGCATGGCCCGACGAGCCGCGCGTGCAACTCCTTGTCCGGCATCCCGGCGAAGAGTTCGTGCCGCGCGGTGAGGACGACTGGCCGATTCCGCGCACCGAATGGACGAAGTTCCACCTCGACCCGGAGGGGCAGATCCTCCAGGACCGGCCGACCGAAAACGCGGGCGCGATCACCTTCGCCGCGATGGGCGATGGCTTGACGTTCCTGTCGAGCCCGCTGGGCGAGGACATGGAGATCTGCGGGCCGATGGCCGTGAAGCTGAACGTGTCGTCCGACACGAAGGATGCGGACATCTTCGTGATCCTGCGCGTGTTCGAGCCGCACATGCGCGAGGTCACGTTCCGCGGGGCGCTCGACCCGCACACGCCGGTGGCGTCGGGATGGCTGCGGGCCTCGCACCGCAAACTCGATCCGGACCGCTCGGAGGAATGGGCGCCCTATCATCCGCACGACGCGGCCGAAGAACTCACGCCGGGTGACGTCTATGAACTCGACATCGAGATTCATGCTTCCGGCGTGGTGGTCCCGAAGGGCTACCGCTTCGCCCTGTCGGTCAAGGGCTGCGACTATGTCTATCCGGGGGAGACGAACGCGGGCCTGTCCAACATGAAGAACACCTTCACCGGCGTCGGCCCGTTCCTGCACGACGACCCGGAAAACCGCCCGGCGGACGTATTCGACAACAACATCACCGTACATCTCGGTCCGGACCGGGCCGGCTACGTGCTTCTGCCGATCATTCCGGCGAAATAGGGGGAAACAACATGGACGGCGAGAGCTACACGGATATCGGCCAGAACTACGACAAGGTCATCGCGGGTATCCGCATCGACTGGGACGTGCCCATCGAGATGGACGACGGCATCGTCCTGCGCTGCGACGTGTACCGTCCCGACGACGATGGCGAGTATCCGGTCATCATCAGCTACGGGCCCTACTGCAAGTGGCTGCACTGGAAGGATGGCTATCCCTACCAGTGGAAGCAGATGATCGAGGACTACCCCGATTGCCTCGCCGGCTCGTCGAACCGCTACCAGAACTGGGAACTGGTCGACCCCGAAAAGTGGGTGCCGGACGGCTATGCCTGCGTGCGCGTGGATTCGCGTGGGGCCGGGCGCTCTCAGGGCATGCTCGACGTCTGGTCGGCGCGCGAGGCGAAAGACTTCCATGACTGCATCAACTGGGCAGGCACCCAGCCCTGGTCGAACGGCAAGGTCGGCACCAGCGGAATCTCCTACTACGGCATGAACCAGTGGCAGGTGGCATCGCTGCAGCCGAAGCATCTGGCCGCGATGTGCGTCTGGGAAGGGGCGGCCGACTATTACCGCGATCTCGGTCACCATGGCGGGATCGCCTGCCGGTTTCCGTCGGTCTGGTACAACAGCGCCGTCGTCCCGCGCCAGCACGGCAAGGGCGTCAACGGCATCAAGAGCCGGATGAACGGCGAATGGATTTCCGGGCCGGAGACGCTGACCGAGGAAGAGCTGGCGGAAAACCGCCGCGACTTCGGCAAGGACATTCTCGACCACCCGCTGATTGACGATTACTGGAAGGCGCGCTTCCCGGATTTCTCGAAGATCAACGTGCCCCTGCTGTCATCGGGGAACTGGGGTGGCGTGGGGCTGCACCCGCGCGGCAACACCGAGGGTTTCGTCAACTCGGCCACGGACCAGAAGTGGCTGGAGATGCACGGCCTCGAGCACTTCACCCACTACTACACCGACTACGGGATCGACCTGCAGAAGCGTTTCTTCGGGCACTTCCTGAAGGGCGAGGACACCGGCTGGGACAAGCAGCCGCGCGTCCAGCTCCTAGTGCGCCATCCGCACGAAAAGTTCGTCCAGCGCGCGGAAGAGGACTGGCCGATTCCGCGCACCGAGTGGACGCCGATGTACCTGGACCCGTCCGACAAATCCCTGTCCGGCGACCCCCTGGCGCAAGAAACGAGCATCGCGTACGACCCGATGGGCGACGGGGTGACGTTCCTCGCTCCGCCGGTCGAGGCCGAGACCGAGATCACGGGTCCCGTTGCGGCGAAGCTGTTCGTCTCGTCCGAGACCGAGGACGCGGATCTGTTCCTCGTGCTGCGGGTGTTCACGCCCGACCTCAAGGAAATCGTCTACAAGGGCTCGAACGACCCGCACACGCCGGTCGCGATCGGCTGGCTGCGCGCCTCCCATCGCAAGCTCGATGAGGAGAAGACGCTTCCGTACCGGCCGTACCACACCCACGACGAGCTGCAGCCGCTGACACCCGGGGAGGTGTACGAACTCGATATCGAGATCTGGCCGACATCGATCGTGCTGCCCGAAGGCTACCGGCTGGGCCTCAGTGTGCGCGGGCGTGACTATGTCTGGCCGGGCTACGAACCGGGTTCGCCGGAGATCGCCGGCCGCGTCCAGTACGGCGTCGGACCGTTCAAGCACGAGATCAAGGGCAACCGGCCGATGGACGTGTATGGCGGCACGGTCACGCTGCACACGGGCCCGGACCACCCGTCCCACGTGCTGCTGCCGGTGATCCCGGAGAAATAGCGGTCCGTTCGCCGCCGGAGGTCATCCCATGGCGTCACGTCCTGCCGTGACGGTTCTGCTCGGCGATCCGTCTCTCCCCGACGCATCGAAGCCCGGAAACCGTTACAACCCGGAGGATTTCGATGCGATCGCCCGGATGAAGGCGGCGCTCGAAGGGGAGAACGCGTTCGACCTGTCCTACATCGACCGGCACGAAGGCCTGCCGGCGCTGTTTCTGGAAAATCCGCCGGAATTTGTCCTGAACCTGTGCGACGTCGGCTACCGCAACAAGTCGAGGCTTGAATTGCACGTCGTGGCGCTGATGGAGATGCTGGACATCCCCTATAGCGGGAACAGTCCCGCGACCATCACGCTGTGCAACGACAAGTCGCTGATCCACGGCGCGGCACGAGACGTGGGCGTACCGGTTCCCGAGCAGCGGTTCTGGCCAAGCGCGGATGCCGTCGACGACTTCGATCTGCCGTATCCGGTGATCGTGAAGCCCAACCGGACCCACGGAAGTCTGGGGATCACGAAAGACGCGGTCGTGCACGATGAGGCACAAGCGCGGGCCTATCTCGACATGCTGGCGGAGATGCTTCCCGGCCATCCGGTCCTGATGCAGGAATATCTGTCGGGTGCGGAATACAGCGTGGGCATTATCGGCAACTCCGGGGACGACTATTTCTGTCTGCCGCCGGTCGAGGTGGACTACAGCGGATTGCCGGAAGGCTTGTCGCCGATCCTTTCATACGAGTCCAAGACCGTCCCGGATTCGCCTTACTGGACTGACATTCGGTACCACGAAGCCAACATATCCGGCGCACAACGCGCGCGGCTGAACGAGCAGGCGATCGCGATGTTCGAACGTCTTGGTTGCCAGGACTATGCGCGCTGCGATTTCCGATCGGCGGCGGACGGTACAATCAAGCTGCTGGAGATGAACCCCAACCCGGCCTGGTCGTATGACGGCAAGCTGGCGATGATGGCGGGGTTCGCGGGCATGCGCTACGGCGAGATGCTGGTCCGGATCGTCGATGTCGCACGTCGCCGAAGCGGCCTCGCCTAGCCGGTCTTCGTCGTCCGGCCCTCAAGCGAGATCGCGCGGTATCTTGAGATCCCAGTTGCGCGAAAAAACGAGTTCGTCGTCCTCCCACGCCTCCAGGTCCGCGTTGAACAGGAATTCGGTGCGCGTCGACTGAAGGCGGTTTCGGACATGCACCCGGATGTTCCACGAAGACCGGCGCAAGATGAAGTCCTGCACAATCTCCGCACGAGCGGACAACGGGTCCTGTTCGCCGATCCGGTAGCGCCGCTCCATCCGCCGCCCGACTTCCAGGTCAATGGCCTCGATCCGCGCCAGTGATGCGCCTCCGATTTCCCCGCCGTCGGTGCGCAGTGTGTGAATCAACTCGTTCGCGGTCAGATCGCGGCCGAGCTCGCGAATCTGGCGGAGGGGTCGAATCTGTACCGTGTCCTCGCCCGGCCCGCGTTCGGGCGCGTCGAACGCGCGCAAACCGGCGTCTTCTTCCCGAGGCGGCCACACGGGAAGGTCGAGGATGCTCTCGCCCGTGGCCAGGTTCAGGGTGGCAGCCTCCGGTGCCGGCCAAGCAATCGGCCAGTAGCTGGTCGAGATCGCCAACCGGATCTGGTGACCGGCCGGGAAATGGTGCGCAATATCGTTGAGCGGGACTCGCACGCGATAGCGTTTGCCGGGCTCGAGCGCTTCGGGGTTGGCGTGTGACTCGCGGTGCGTGAGGTTGAGGAGACCGTAGGTGATGCGGGTCGATGCGCCGTCGGGTGCCACGTCATTCAGTCGAACGGCGATCATGCCCTCGGTTCGATCGAGCGAAAGGTTCAGCTCGACAACGGGGGCGCCAAGGATTTCCAGGGGTGCGTCGAGCGGCGGCGTGTCAAAGACAAGTGAGCGGCCGTCGTCCTGGCGCTGGTCCGTCGGCATTTCACCGTCAACGCCGAACGCACACCATTCGCCGCCGGTCGAGCCGGTGGTTTGAGGTGAACATATCGAGAGACCGACAGGGGCCGCGGGTTCCGGCTCGAGCTGGTTGGGGTTGAGATACAACCTTCTTGATTCGACGCGAGGCGACGGCCAGCTCTCTTCGGCAACCCAGCGCCCCGGCCATTCGACATGAGTAGGTGAAGGGCGCACGCTGTCCTGCATCCACGCGCGGAAGCGCGGCTCGTCCATCATCCCCCGGTCTTCGCCTTTCAGCCAGTGATCCCACCACCGGACCGCTTCCTGCAGGAAGCCGATGGTCGGACCCGGCTGCCCGTCGTGCGGAAACATGTGGGACCAGGGGCCGATCAGGCCCTTGCATGGCGCGGAAAGATTCTCGAGCAGACGCGGAACGGCATTCGAATATCCGTCGGCCCAACCGCCCACCGCATAGACCGGGCACTCGATGGCGTCAAAATTCTCAGACACCGAACCGTGGCGCCAGAAGTCGTCGCGCCTCTGGTGTTCCATCCAGCGTGCGGGGAATGCGGTCGCGTGCTCGAGCCGGTCGCGCCACATGTCTCGCCAGGCCTCTCCGACGATCTCCGGGTCGGGCGGCAGGGCGTTGTAGGCCATCAGCACGGAGCCCCACTGCAGATTCTCGTTGATCAG
>JAEPNS010000012.1 GCA_017643325.1 Alphaproteobacteria bacterium
GGTTCCACGGACAGCTTGACCTTGGTCTTGAGCGTCTCGGCGCCGGTCACCTTCGTGCCGAGGCGGAACGTGATGCCCTGCTTTTCAAGAACCTTCTGGAACGCCTTGGCGACCTCCAGGTCCATGCCCGGGGTAATCCGTTCGAGGAATTCGATCACCGTGACCTTTGCGCCGAGCCGCGCCCAGACCGAACCCATCTCAAGCCCGATATACCCTGCACCGACAACGACCAGATGCTTCGGCACACTCGCGAGCTCAAGGGCGCCTGTCGAACTGACGATGCGCTCCTCGTCGATCTCGATCCCCGGCAGCGGCGCGACGTCCGATCCCGTCGCGATCAGGATCGCACCCGCCTTCAGGGTGTCGGTCTTGCCGTCCTCGCCCGTGATTTCCACCTCGGTCGCGCTCCTGATCCTCGCCGTTCCGTGCACGGCGGTGACCTTGTTCTTCTTGAACAGGAACTCGATGCCCTTGGTGTTGTCGGCGACGACCTTGTCCTTGTGCGCCATCATGGCATCGATATCGAGCGACACCTTGCTGACATTCACGCCATGGTCCGCCAGTCCGTGTTCGGCATGGGCGAAATGCTCGGATGAGGTCAGCAGCGCCTTGGAGGGGATGCAGCCGATGTTCAGGCACGTCCCGCCGAGGCTCTTTCGCTTGTCGACGCAGGCGACGTTGAGCCCGAGCTGCGCGGCCCTGATCGCCGCCACGTAGCCGCCAGGGCCGGCGCCGATCACGACGAGGTCGTAGGTGGTGTCGGACATGGTCAGTTACACCCCGATCAGCAGGCGTTCCGGATCCTCGATCGCCTGCTTAATGCGAACCAGGAAGGTCACTGCCTCGCGACCGTCGACAATCCTGTGGTCGTAGCTCAAGGCGACATACATGACCGGGCGAACCACGATCTCGTCGTCGACCACGACCGGTCGCTTGACGATATTGTGCATGCCCAGGATGCCGGACTGCGGCGGGTTTAGGATCGGGGTCGAAAGCATCGAACCGAAAATGCCGCCATTGGTGATGGTGAAGGTGCCGCCGGTCAGTTCCTTCATCGTCAGCTTGCCCTCACGTGCACGTGCGCCAAAGTCGGCGATCTCGGCCTCGATCTCCGCGAAGCTCTTCTGGTCGGCATCGCGCATCACCGGCACGACAAGCCCCTGTTCGCCGCCGACGGCAATGCCGATGTCGTAGTAGTTCCTGTAAATGATCTCGTCGCCGTAGATCTCGGCGTTCACGGCCGGGATCTCCTTCAGCGCGTTGACCGCAGCCTTTGCGAAGATGCTCATGAAGCCGAGCTTCACGCCGTGCTTCTTCTCGAAATCGTCCTTGTACTTCGCGCGCAGGTCCATCACGGCCTGCATATCGACCTCGTTGAAGGTCGTCAGCATCGCCGCCGTGTTCTGGGCCTCCTTGAGGCGCGTCGCCACGGTCTGGCGCAGCTTCGACATCCGCACGCGTTCCTCACCGCGCGGATCCTCGGGGCGATCGGGCAACTCGTCCGCTGACGTGAAGGCAGGCGCAGACGGGGCGGGCGCGGAAGGGGCCGGTTTCGATTCAGTCTTGCCGGTGGAGCCGCCGCCTTCGAGATGGCGCAGCACGTCGCCCTTGGTGATGCGGCCGTCCCGGCCCGTGGCCTCGATCCCGGCCGGGTCCAGGTCATGCTCCTCGACCAGTTTGCGGACGGCCGGGGCGAGCGGCAGGTCCGTGCTGGCTGCGCCGCCCTTGGGTTCTTCTGCCGGGGTGTCGTCCTTTGCGGCGTCCTCCTTCGGCGCGTCTTCGGATTTTGCGGGGGCATCGCCCGTGGTAAATCGGCCGACAACGGCACCGACCTCAACATCGGTGCCTTCGTCGGCGACGATTTCGGTCAACGTGCCTGCGCTCGGCGCAGGAAGTTCGGCCGTGACCTTGTCCGTCTCGATCTCGACCAAAGCCTCGTCGGCGTCGAAGGAGTCGCCGACCTTCTTGAGCCACCGGCCGACCGTTCCTTCGGCGACCGACTCGCCGAGGTCGGGCACCTTGATGTCGACGCTCTCGCCGCTGGACGAACCTGGCTTGTCGCCCGCGCTTGCATCGCTTTCCTGCTTCGCCTCTGCCTTGTCGTCATTTTCGCTGCCGTCGCCGCCGCCCGAATCCTTCGACGGAGCTGCTTCGGCGCTCTCATCGATAGCGCCAATGATGCTTCCGACCTCCACGTCGACGCCTTCGTCTGCCTTGATCTCCGTCAGGACGCCCGATGCCGGTGCGGGGACCTCGACCGTGACCTTGTCGGTCTCGATCTCGACCAGGGCTTCGTCCGCGGACACGGCTTCACCAACCGCCTTGAACCAGCGCGCCACGGTGCCTTCCGTGACCGATTCGCCCATGTCGGGCACCTTGATTTCCGTCGCCATGATTTACGGTTCCTGTTGTTCGCGGGGACGGCCTAGAGCGTCAGCGCGTCATCGATAAGTTTGTCCTGCTCGCGCCGGTGACGCTTGGCGTTGCCCGTCGCCGGTGACGCGGCTTCCGGGCGCCCGACATACCGGGGACGGGACTGATCGGCCCCGATCTCGGTGAGGACCTTCTCGAGCCGCCGGTCCACGAACGACCACGCGCCTCCGTTTTCAGGTTCCTCCTGGCACCAGACGATCTCGGCATGCTTGAAACGCGAAAGCTGTTCCGTGAGCGCCTTGTGCGGAAACGGGTACAGCTGTTCCAGGCGCAGGAAGACCACGTCCTCGATCCCACGCTCGGCCCGCGTTTCGAAGAGGTCGTAGTAGACCTTGCCCGTGCAAAGCACGACGCGCTTGACCTCGGAATCCTCGCAAAGCTTCTCGTTGTCATACAGCACGCGGTGGAAGCTCGTGCCGGGGCCGAACTCGTCGAGCTCCGATACGCACAGCTTGTGTCGCAACAGCGACTTCGGCGTCATGATGATGAGCGGCTTGCGGAAATTGCGGCGCACCTGCCGCCGGAGCGCGTGGAAATAGTTGGCCGGCGTCGTGATGTTGCAGACCTGCATGTTGTCTTCCGCGCAAAGCTGCAGGTAGCGCTCCGGCCGGGCCGACGAATGCTCCGGACCCTGGCCCTCATAGCCGTGGGGCAGAAGCATCACCAGGCCCGACATGCGGAGCCACTTGGATTCGCCGGACGCGATGAACTGGTCGATGATCACCTGCGCACCGTTGGCGAAATCGCCGAACTGCGCTTCCCAGAGCACCAGCGCGTGGGGCTCGGCCTGGCTGTAGCCATATTCGAACCCGAGCACGCCGAACTCCGACAGCGGGCTGTCGATCACCTCGATCGGTGCCTGCCCGTAGCGAATGTTCGACAGCGGGATATACTTGTCCTCGTTCTCCTGGTCGATCAGCACGGCATGGCGCTGGGAGAAGGTGCCGCGTCCGACATCCTCGCCCGACAGCCGGACAGGTGTTGATTCGCACAGCAATGTCCCGAAGGCGAGCGCCTCGCCGGTCGCCCAGTCGATGCCCTTGCCTTCGTCGATCATCTTCCGCTTGCTCTTCAGCTGGCGAAGAATTTTCGAGTTCGCGGTGAAACCCTGCGGCGGTTCGGAAATCGCGTGACCGACCTCGTGCAGCAGGTCCATTTCGACATCGGTGTCGCCGCGACGGGCCTCGATTTCGCTTTCGGCCATGCCGAGGTCGGCCCAGCGGCCTTCTAGCCAGTCGGCCTTGTTGGGTTTGTAGCTCTTGGCGGCCTCGAACTCCTGCTCCAGGTGTTCCTGGAACTGTTCGACCATGCGGTCGCCCTCACCGGGCTTGATGACGCCCTCGTCCTCAAGCTGCTTGGCGTAGAGCGCGCGGGTCGTCGGCCGGTCGGCGATGGCCTTGTACATGATTGGCTGGGTGAAGGCCGGCTCGTCGGATTCGTTGTGGCCTGCGCGGCGATAGCCCCACAGGTCGAAAACGACGTCGGCCTTGAACCTATAGCGGTACTCGGTTGCGATGCGCGCGGCGTGCACGCTCGATTCGGGATCGTCGCCGTTAACATGAAAAATCGGCGCCTGGATCATCTTCGCCACATCCGACGAATAGGGCGAGGAACGCGCCGCTGTCGGGTTGGTGGTGAAACCGATCTGGTTGTTCACGATCACATGCACCGTGCCGCCGGTCCGGTAGCCTCGCAGCTGCGAGAGGTCGAGGGTCTCCGCAACGAGGCCCTGGCCCGCGAAGGCGGCGTCGCCATGCATGAGGATGCCCATCACCTTCTCGCGCTCGGTGTCCGAGCGGAGCTGCTGCTTGGCGCGCACCTTGCCAAGCACGACCGTGTTGACTGCCTCCAGGTGGCTCGGGTTCGGTGTGAGAGACAGGTGAACGGTGTTGCCGTCGAACGTCCGGTCCGAGGAGGTTCCGAGGTGATATTTCACGTCACCGGAGCCCATTACGTCGTCCGGGTTTGGCGAGTTGCCCTCGAACTCGGAGAACATGGCGCGGAAGGGCTTGTCCATGAAATTGGCGAGCACGTTCAGGCGCCCGCGGTGGGGCATGCCGATGACCAGCTCGCGCAGGCCCAGCTGGCCCCCGCGCTTGACGATCTGCTCGAGCGCCGGGATGAGTGTCTCGCCGCCTTCCAGGCCGAAGCGCTTTGCGCCTGTGTACTTCTTGTCGAGGAACTGCTCAAAAATCTCGGCGCGGGTCAGCGCGCCCAGGATGGCTTCCTTGCCGCGCTCGGTGAAGTCGGTGTGGTTCCGCGCGCCCTCGATGCGCTCCTGGATCCAGGCCTTCTCCTCCGGCCCCTGGATGTGCATGAACTCGACACCGATGTTGCCGCAATAGGTCTCGCGCACGACATCGATGATCTGGCGCATCGTCGCGGTTTCGAGGCCCAGCACGTAATTGATGAAAATCGGACGGTCCATGTCGGATTCGGCGAAGCCGTACGTCTTCGGATCGAGTTCCGGGTGGGCTTCCGGTTTCATCAGGCCGAGCGGGTCGAGGTTGGCTTCCAGGTGACCGCGCACACGGTAGGCGCGGATCAGCATCAGGGCGCGTATGGAATCGAGTGTCGCGCGGCGGACCTGGTCGGGTGCGGTGGTCGCTTCAGCGGGCGCGCCGTAGGAAAGCGGGGCCCCGCCGAGCGGTGCGCCGTTTTTACCGTGGGCCACCGGCGCCGTGTGGCCGTTGCCGGATGTGCCATGCATCGCGAGGCCGTTGGCGGACCCGATTACCCTCGAATCCTTCGGAGCCCAGCTGGCGCCCTTGAGATCCTCGAGCAGGGCCCGCGCGTCGTCGTGCAGGGTACCGAAGAATTCAGACCATTCCGGGTCGACGCTTTCGGGGTGTTCCAGATAGCTGGCGTAGAGTTCGGCAACAAAAGTGGCGTTTGCGCCGCTCAGGAACGACGAATGGCCGATGTAGTTACCCATTTTTTTGCCGCGCGGTCAGGCTGCGGTCCCTTGTTTGTATGCGATGGTGTCCCCCCGTCGCACCAAAAAGCAGCTTCGTTCTAGCCTTTCATGGCCTTGAGCATAGTTGTGCCCAGGGCCGCCGGCGATTCCGCCACATGGATGCCGGCCGATTTCATGGCCTCGATCTTTGCCTCGGCCGTGCCCGTGCCGCCGGAGATGATCGCGCCGGCGTGCCCCATGCGTTTGCCCGGAGGCGCCGTTACCCCGGCAATGAATCCGGCGACAGGTTTCTTCGTTTTCGAAGACTTGATGAATGCCGCCGCTTCTTCCTCGGCAGATCCGCCAATCTCACCGATCATGATGATGCCCTCGGTTTCGTCGTCGTCGAGAAACATCTCCAGGCAATCGATGAAGTTCGTGCCGTTGACCGGATCGCCGCCGATACCGATGCAGGTCGTCTGCCCCAGTCCGACCGCGGTCGTCTGGCCGACGGCCTCATAGGTCAGCGTGCCCGAGCGTGACACGATACCGATCTTTCCACGCTGGTGGATGTGGCCCGGCATAATCCCGATCTTGCATTCGTCGGGCGTAATGACGCCGGGGCAGTTCGGGCCGATCAGGCGTGTGTCGGAACCGCTCAGTGCGCGCTTGGCTTTCACCATGTCCAGCACCGGGATGCCTTCCGTGATGCAGACGACCAGCGGCACGCCTGCATCGACCGCCTCCACGATCGCGTCGGCTGCGAAGGGCGGGGGGACGTAGATCACGGATGCATCGGCGCCGGTTTCGCGCACCGCGTCGTCCACCGTGTCAAAGACAGGCAGATCGAGATGCGTCGAGCCGCCTTTTCCGGGTGTGACGCCCCCGACCATCTTCGTGCCATAGGCAATGGCCTGCTCGGAGTGGAACGTACCCTGGGCGCCGGTGAAGCCCTGGCAGATAACCTTGGTGTTCTTATCGATGAGTACGGACATGCTCAGGCCGCCTCCTTCACCGCGTTGACGACCTTTTCGGCCGCGTCGTCGAGGTCGTCGCCGGAAATGATCGGCAGGCCGGACTCTTCGAGTATTTTCTTGCCGAGTTCCACGTTCGTGCCCTCAAGGCGCACCACCAGGGGCACGTGGAGCGAAACTTCGCGTGCCGCGGCGACAATGCCTTCCGCGATCACGTCACAACGCATGATCCCACCGAAGATGTTCACCAGGATGCCTTCGACGTTCGGATCGGACAGGATGATCTTGAATGCCGTGGTCACGCGCTCTTTCGTCGCGCCGCCGCCAACGTCGAGGAAGTTGGCGGGGGACCCGCCGTGCAGCTTCACGATATCCATTGTCGCCATGGCGAGGCCCGCACCGTTGACCATGCAGCCGATGGTGCCGTCGAGCTTGATGTAATTGAGCTCGTGCTTTGTCGCCTCGAGCTCCATCGGGTCCTCCTCGTCCTCGTCACGTAACTCCTCGATATCGGGGTGGCGGTAGAGGGCATTGTCGTCGAAGTTCATTTTCGCATCGAGCGCGATGACTTCGCCGCCACCGGTCACGACCAGCGGGTTTACTTCGACCATGGAAGCGTCAAGGTCCACGAAGGCCTCGTACATGGCGATGAGGAACTTCGACGCGCTCTTGATCTGGTCACCCTCGAGGTCGAGGCCGAACCCGATCTCACGGGTATGGAACGGCATGATGCCTGTCGCCGGATCGATCGCCACCTTTGCAATCTTGTCGGGTGTCTCTTCCGCGACGGTCTCGATATCCATTCCGCCTTCCGTGGATGCCACGATCATGATCCGCGACGTGTCCCGATCCACGAGAAGGCTCAGGTAAAGCTCGCGTGCGATATCGCACCCTTCCTCGATATAGATCCGCTTGACTTCCTTGCCTTCCTCGCCGGTCTGCTTGGTGACAAGCACCTTGCCGAGCATGGCGTCCGCATGCGTCCGGACCTCATCCACGGACTTCGCCAGCCTGACGCCACCGCCGCCATCCGGATCGTCGGCGAAATGCCCGGCACCGCGGCCGCCTGCGTGGATCTGGGACTTTACGACCCAGATATCGCCACCCAGGTCCTTTGCGGCCTTTACGGCCTCGTCCGGGGTGTAGGCAACGCCGCCACGCGGAACGGCGACGCCGTACTTTGCGAGCAGAGATTTCGCCTGGTATTCGTGGATGTTCATATGGACGGGAAATCCGTGGTTCGTGGGCCGCTGAGACGATGAAGCCGGTGCGTTACGGGAAGGTTAACGTTGCTCCCCCGCACGCATCCACGCTTCCTGTGTTCTGACGGACCCTTTTGGTTAACGCGTTCGGAAATCTAGCACTCACGGGCCGGCACGCAACCACGCCGGACCGTTTTCGTGCGCGACGCGTACGCTACTTCTTCTTGGCCTCGCGCTGCAGCTTCTTGGTTGCCTTCATGAGGTCCTCGACCGCCTTCACCGACTTGCGGAAGGCGGCGCGTTCGCCGGCATCCAGCTTGACCTCGACAATTCGCTCGACGCCCTTTGAACCGATGACCACCGGGACGCCAACGTACATGCCCTTCACGCCGTACTCTCCGTTCAGGTAGGCCGCGCACGGGAGGACGCGCTTCTTGTCCTTGAGATAGGATTCGGCCATGGCAATCGCGGAGGATGCCGGCGCGTAGAAGGCAGACCCGTTTCCGAGCAGTTCCACGATCTCGCCACCGCCCGAGCGGGTGCGTTGCACGATCTCGTCGATACGCTTCTGGGTGGTCCACTTCATCTTGACGAGGTCCGGCACCGGGATGCCGGCCACGGTCGAGTAGCGCACCGACGGCACCATCGTGTCGCCATGACCGCCGAGCACGAATGCCGTCACGTCCTCGACGGAGACATCGAACTCCTCGGCGAGGAAATAGCGGAAGCGGGCGCTGTCCAGGACGCCGGCCATGCCGACGCACATGCTCTTCTTCAGGCCGGCGGCCTCGCGCAGGATGCCGACCATGACGTCGAGCGGGTTGGTGATGCAGATCACGAACGCGTCGGGGCAATACTTCTTGATGCCCTCGCCGACGGATTCCATCACGCCCGTGTTGATGCCGATCAGGTCATCGCGGCTCATGCCCGGCTTGCGCGGCACGCCGGCGGTCACGATGACGACGTCGGCGCCCTTGATCGCCGAATAGCTGCTCGCGCCCACCATCTTGGCGTCGAAGCCCTCGACCGGCGAAGATTCGGCAAGGTCGAGCGCCTTGCCCGCGGGCATACCCTTGACGATGTCGAAGAGGACGACATCGCCCAGCTCCTTCAGACCCACCAGATGGGCGAGCGTGCCGCCGATGTTGCCTGCGCCGATCAGCGCGATCTTGTTGCGTGCCATGTGCCTGTTCTCTCCAACTTCCCAGAAGTGTCGAAATTCCGCGCCGTTTGTCCCCCTGCGACGCGCCGAAATCGCGCGACGTGTAACGCGAATGACGGGGCGGTTCAAGGCGCGGGCCGGGCATGGAATTTGTGCCCGGGCGACGAGGCGAGTTAGCCCGACGCCGCGTCCCGCACAAGCCGATACTGAACCCGCATCGCCGAGAGGCGCCGGTAGAAGTTCAGGAGGTCACGCGCGGGATTAATCATGCGCTCGTAGCCGGAAATGAAGGCGACGATGGTGCCGATCTCGGTCTCTCCCTGAATGACCAGCCAGCCCCCGACCATCAGCACACTGAGGGGGCCGAGGTGGCCGATCAGATTGTTGAGAAACTTCATGAAGTATTTCAGGTAGAAGATCCGCAGGCGCAGGCCGTAGATCGATTCGATCAGGTTGTCGCCGCGGTCCGTATCGATGTTCTCGTCCTCAAGCAGCTTCTCGCCAAGCTCGCGGGTCTGCGTCGTCCGCTCCTCGGCGAGTTCGTTCACCTTCCTCTGGATGATGGGCACGATGACGAGAGACGGGACGAAGAAGGCAATGGCGATGGCCGCCACGAGCGGCTCGACGATCAACATGTAGCCGGCGATGCTCACCACAACGCCCGCCTGTAAAAGCGGGAAGGAAATGCTTTCGCCGACGAACGCGCCGACTTTCTCTGCCTCGGCCGCAATGATCGACTGTTTGGTGCCGGCGTCGGATTCGGCCCCGAAAGCGTCATGATGGACGATCCGGCGGCGCAGCAGGCGGATCACGCCTTCGGCCACGCGGTTCTGGTAGACGTTCCGCGCGTATTTCAATCCGCCGTGGGCAAGCAGGACCGCCAGGTAAAGCCCGCCGAGCGTGATCAGCAGGTCCGTCAGTCCGTTCTTTACCGCGTCGTCGATGATCCGGCGTTGCAGTTCCAGCGGTGCCAGCGACAATGGAAAGACGAAAACCGTCAAGAGACACAGCCGCAGTTGCTGTTTCCAGCTCACCTTCCAGACGTAGGAGTACAGATGCCGCGGCATGCGTTGCAGCGGCTCGCCGCGCACCGATGGCAGAGCCATGCAGTAGAAATCGGCCAGCGCGAAGGTCGAGGACATGAAACCCACCTTTTTCATGGCAGCGGCAACGAATACACGCCCCGCGTGTCACCGGAGTGTAACGCCGTGCGTCAGGAAAGGTGCCGACTATTCAGGTAGTCCTCGGCCTGCATCTCCATGAGACGCGAAACCGTACGTTCAAATTCGAACGCCGTATCACCTTCGGTGTAAAGCTCTTCCGGTGCGACCTCGGCGGTCGCGAACAGGTTGACCTTGTTCTCGTAGAGTGAGTCCACCAGAATCACAAACCGCTTTGCGGCATCGCGCTCCTTGGCTTCCATGCGCGGGATGCCCTCGATCATTACCGTGTGAAAGCATTCGGAGATGGCGAGATAGTCAGCCGCGCCCCGCGGCTGACGGCAGAGTTCGTCGAAGGTGAAGCGCGCGATCCCGCGCGCCGTGCGTTCGGCGACGAGCTTGCGTCCCTGCAGCTCGATTTCCTGCGGGCGCGGCGTTGCGTTGTCCGTCAGGGTGGCGAACGCCTTGTCGAGCTGGGCCTCGGCTTCGGGGCCCAGCGGTGTGTGCCAGACGGGTTCCCCTTTCAAGCGATCGAGCCGGAAGTCACGACCCTCGCCGATGTCGAGGACGTCGAGCTTTTGGAGGATCAGGTCGATGAACGGAAGGAAACGGTCGCGCTGCAGACCGCCGCGGTAGAGGTCCCTGGGTGCCACGTTCGATGTGGCAACGACGACGACACCGTGGTCGAAGAAGGCCTGGAACAGGCGGCCGAGGATCATTGCGTCCGCGATGTTCACGACATGGAATTCGTCGAAGCACAGCAGCCAGCTTTCGTCGGCGATCTCGGCGGCGACTCGCATGAGCGGATCCTGCTGTTTGTCGCGCTTGCGCAGTTCCGTAAGACGTTTCTGGACCTCGAGCATGAAGGCATGGAAATGGACGCGCCTTTTCCGTTCCACGGGCGCCGTCTCGAAAAACAGGTCCGTGAGCATCGACTTGCCCCGTCCGACTGGGCCGTAGATGTAAAGCCCCATCGGCGGGTCTTCCGTCCGCCGGCCGAGGCCAAACCTGTCTTTCCAGCCCGACAGCCAGCCGTCGCCGGCGGGCTGATAGCCGGTCAACGCATGATGCAGGCTCTGGAGCTTCTCAACGGCAAGCTTCTGGGCCGGGTCGCGCATGATCTCGTTCGCTTCACGCAGGGCGCGATAGCGTTCGAGCGGCGTCGCCGCGTCGGTATCAGGGGGTCCGTCGGGCATCTTGCAGCCTAACTAGTCCAGCGCCCGCGCACTGGCAAGCAGGCTACTGGGCGGCCTGCTCGGCAGCGTCCGAGAACATCGCTTCCATCTCCCGGCGAATGCGCACGGCCTGGGATGTCTCGTCGATCTCGACGTCCGCCCAGCGCACCGGTTGGTCCTTTGCAACTGCGTTTCTCAATGTCACGCCATGCGCCAGACCGATCGGCAACCCTCCGGCGGCGAGGCTGTCGGCACCGGGCATCAGCCGGCCGTAGACCGTATAGCCTCCCTCGCCGTCGAGTTCCTCGCCGGGCTTCAGGTCGCGCTTGGCAGTGGCCACGGCATCGCCTCGGAAGCCCGTCGGTGCGCCGGTGGCTTCCGCGCGCAGGGCGACATTTGCCACGGAGATGCCGAGTTCCAGTCCGATCAGGTGGTACGGCTTCCAGAGGGCCGAATAGCTGCCGGACGAATCCGTCACCAGCCCGTATTCGTCGAAGCACGCGCGCACGTAGTCGCTCGGAGCCTCAAAGACGACGTAAACACCCCATCGCAGGTCGCCCGTCACATGCCTTCCGTCGCGCTCCTCGGAGCTGATCACCTCAACCTGTCCCTTGTGATGCAGGGAGCCGCCTTCTGCGCGTGGGCGCATGACGTGCGGCAGGTCGTGGACCCCGCAGGGCGGGAAGGCGAGACCGGTCGGCGCGGGTGTCAGGCCACTGGCGTTGGCGACCGCAGCCATCTCGATGGCGGACTTGGTGCCGTCGAGAAAGGAGTTGAACATCTGCGGATTCATGCCGCCCGCGGCAGCCTGCTCGGGGGTAAGGCCGTAATGTTCCCAGACGTCGTTGGGCGTGACGTAGTGGTAGCCGTCAAGATATTTGGTGCCCTTGCCGGCGGCGATGACGTCGAGACCGCAGGCACGCGCCCAGTCCACCTGCTCGTGGATCAGCGCCGGCTGGTCGCCATAGGCCAGCGAGTACACGACGCCCGCCTGCCTTGCCCGTTCGGCCAGGAGGGGCCCCGCCAGGACATCGGCCTCCACATTGACCATAACGATATGCTTGCCGTGCTCGCAGCAGGCAAGCGCATGGGCGATGCCCGCGGCCGGGCTGCCCGTCGCGTCGATCACGACGTCGATGCCGTCGGCCGCCACCAGCGCCATCGAGTCGTCGCTCAGGTGTGTCGTGCCGTTCTTGCTGGCGTCGTCAAAGGTCGGTGCACTGGGGTCCAGCCCGCCAACCCGCGCGCAGGCCTCGCGGGCGCGGTCCGGGTCGAGGTCCGCGATTGCCATGACCTGGATACCCGGCGTGCGCGCGGCCTGAGACAAGTACATGGTGCCGAACTTGCCGGACCCGATTAGCCCGACGCGCACCGGATTGCCGTCGGCTTCGCGTGCGCGAAGCATCGCGTGGAGGTTCATGGACGCGTTTCCCGTTCTTTGGCGTTATCCTGCCTTGAGAATAACCGAAACACCCGGGCAAGTCCGGGCGAGAGGGAACGATGGACAACTACCGCGAAGACGCACGAGTGCCGCATGTCAGCCGGGACGATTTCCCTGCGGACAAGGTGGAGATCTATGACCACATCATGGAGACGCGGAAGCTAAAATACATGGCCGAACTGTTCGCGCGGATGGCGAGCAGCCCCAACGCGCTGCAGGCCGTCGCCTCGGTCGGCGAGCATGTGCGGTTCCACTCGGTCCTCGACGAGGTGTTGCGCGAGATGGTGATCTGCACAGTCTCCCAGGAAGTCGGCAACTGGTACGAATGGTGCCACCATATCCATCGCATGCCCGACGACATGCGCGAGATCTGCGGCACCCCGGCGCAGGAGGGCCTGCCCGCGCCACGCGGCCCGGCGTTGAAGTTCTCGAGGATCGTCGCGACCGGTGGCAAGGCCGATGACGCTCTGATCGAGGAGATCCGGGAGTCTCTGGGCGACCAGGGGCTGGTCGACCTCACGGTGATGGTCGGCTACTACCAGCTCGTCGGCACCTTCTGCACGACCCTGCACGTGCCGATCGAGGACAATATCGACCGCGCCCCGATGCGCAAGTAGGGCTATTCAGCCGCCGCAGCGTTCTCGCGCGCGAGTTCGAGCAGGCAGTCGTCGTCGAGCGGCTCGATGGGCGTGAAGTCGCGATGGGCGATCCACTCCTCGCGCTTGAACTGGCGGATGTGATTGTCCACGTGACAGAGGCTCAGATAGACGATCACACGGCCCCACGGGCTGATGTTCGGCGCCGACGCGTGGACAATGTTCGAGTGGAACAGCAGCACCGATCCGGGCTTGCCCTTCGGCGCGATCATGCCTCCCTCGTTCGCGAGGCGCGCGACGGTCGCCTTGTCCAGCGTCCAGAGCGGGTAGGACGTCGTCAGCGTGTCGTGGCCGGCATCCACGACGCCTTCCTTGTGGCTGCGGGGGATGATGTAGAGCGGACCGTTGAACTCGGTCACCTCGTCGAGGAACAGAGCGATGTTCATGGCTCGCGGTTCGGGCATCTGGTCGTCGCGCGCCCAGGTGCCATAGTCCTGGTGCCACTGCCAGACCTCGCCATCGAAGGCTGCCTTTCCGTTGATCTTGTACTGGTGCATGTACACCGGGCCGTCGAGGAGCTGCATGATCGGTCCGATCAGGCGCGGGTGGCGGCCAAGCCGACGGTAGGCCTCGTTGTAGTGGTGGGCCGCGAATGCGGTGCGAACGGACTCCCCGTCGCTCTCGCGCCAGACCTCGGGCCGGTCCATGGCAAAGATCTGCGGCAACTCGCCGGTCAGAACATCAATCTCTTCCTGGCTGAAGACGTCGGGCAAAAACACCCAGCCTTCGTTCTCGAACTGCTTGACCTGTTCTTCGCTCAGCTGCATGGCGTGCTCTCCCGTGGCGCAACTTGCGCCGTGCAATTATAGCGGCCCCTTGATCGGGCGGCGAGATTTGGCGCATAGGAAGCCATGGTCGAGATTCTGACACTTGCTCTGGCGCTGACGGCGAGCCCCTTCGCGCTTGTCGGCTATATAGCTCTCGGCGTCTACGCCACAACCACATGGCGCGCATTCAAGTATGCGATCATGTGGGGGCTCACGATCCAGATTTTTTCGCTGGCGCTGGGGAACACGAGCTTTCTTGATCTGGGGGACCTGGCAGTGAAGACCGGCGTTCGCCTGGTCGGTGCGCTCGTCGTCACGATGGGCGTGTTCTATCTGTACAGGGCTCTGCGTGGCGGTCGGGGGAGCGGGCCCGGTCCCGATCAGACGCCGCGCGAGGATCGCAAGACACCGCATCTGCGTCGGGTGAAATAGCGCGTCAGAATGCGTGGTCGCGCATGATCCCGGCCAGTGCCTGGTCCCAGGCAGAGCCTTTTTCCAGTGCTTCGATCACCTGGTGCCGGTCTTCCTCGGAACGGTTCTGGCTGAACTTGAATTTCCCCTCGATGCGCGCGATCTGCATCTCGAAGGCGACGATCCCGCGCAGCATCCCGTCGATGTAACGATCGGGCTGGCTGTCCATGTTCCAGCCGTCCGGGCCCTCAAAGGTGGCCACCAGGGTGTTCTGGTGCCGTCGGACAGCGTCGGGGTCGTCGATGGTTTTCGGCGCTCCATAGACATGCACGGCGGTGTAGTTCCACGTCGGCACCGCGTTCCCCGGTCCGTACCAGTTTGGCGAAATATAACCGTGCGGTCCTTGGAATATCGCGAGCATCTCATGCGTGCCGTCGCACAGAGCGCCTTGCGGATTGGCTTTCGCGACATGCGCCACCAGCGTGTGGCGGTCCCGCTCGAGCACGAACGGTATGTGAGATGCGAAAGGCGCACCTGCCTGTGTCGCGACGAGTGTGCCGAAGGAATATGCTTCGATCAGGTCGTAGAGGACGTCGCGGTCCGTGATCTGGAACGGTTTTGGAACGAACATCGGGATTTCATCCGTCAGCCTTGGGCCGTCAGTTTGAAGGCGCATTCGCCGCGGGTGATGCTCTTGAAGGCGAAATCGCCGCCGACGGGCGGAAGGTCGGCCTCGAACAGGTCCGACGGCCGGTCCGGCACCTCGATCTGTGGCAGGCCATCGCCCGTTTCGGTGATTTTTGCAAAGCGTTGCTCATTGGCGACCAGATAGACTTTTGCGCCGCCGATCGCGCCGTAGAACGTCAGCGTTGCGCCGATCGTCCCCTCGACCACGAAGTCGGTCTGTTTGAACGTCACCGCAGCGTCGACGAGCCCGCACTCACCCAGAACCGTCATGTCGTAAAGCCCCGCCATGTCGCGCGCGTCTGTGCCGTCGCGCAGCTTCGCGCCGGCATCGATCACACCGAGCGAATGCACCGCGGCCGCAAGCAGGATCGGCACTTCGATGTGCTCGCCTCCCGGCATGTGAACGACAGTCCGCGCTGTGCGCAGCATCTGTCCCATCGCCGGGTTGGTCTGGGCCATGGCGCGCACGAAGCCGGCCTGCACGATGATCGAGAAGGTGCCCTCAATGCTGCTGGCGATGGACCGCGCAAGCGTGTCTGAATCGCTCTCCGCCACGCCTTCCGCGATACCCGTGCGGACGGCTGCGATCAGGTTGGCGTTCTCCTGGCTCTGGGCGGTCATGGTGTTGAGTGCTGCGTTCAGTCCCTCGACACGGGCCGGGTCGTTCGCATTCTGGTAGAAAGTAAAAGCAGCACCGGGCTGGAACATGTTTGCGGGGCCCGCGGGGAATCGCTGGGTGTCGTCCTGGGCGCCGATCGCCCCCGGAAACGAAACCGCCGCGGCAACAACCGCGGCGGAAACGTATCTCGCGATGAGCCTCGCCATCACAGGCGGCGTTCCACCATCATCTTCTTGATCTCGGCGATCGCCTTGGCCGGATTTAGATGCTTGGGGCACGTCTTTGTGCAGTTCATGATCGTGTGGCAGCGGTAAAGCCGGAAGGGATCCTCCAGCCGGTCGAGCCGCTCGCCGGTGGCCTCGTCGCGGGAGTCGGCGAGCCAGCGGTAGGCCTGCAGGAGAATTGCCGGACCGAGGTAGCGGTCCTCGTTCCACCAGTAACTCGGACAGGACGTCGAGCAGCACGCGCACAGAACGCATTCCCACAGACCGTCGATCTTCGCGCGGTCTTCCGGTGTCTGCAGACGCTCGCGCTCCGGTGCCGGAGTGTCGGTCTTGAGCCAGGGCTCGATCTCGCGGTACTGCGCGAAGAAATGGGTCTGGTCCGGGACGAGGTCCTTGATGACGCGCTGGTGCGGCAGCGGGTAGATTTTCACGTCGCCCTTGGCGTCGGTGATGTACTTCGTGCAGGCAAGGGTGTTGGCGCCGTCGATGTTCATCGCGCAGGACCCGCACACGCCCTCGCGGCAAGACCGCCGGAACGTCAGTGTGGAATCAACCTCGTTCTTGATCTTGATCAGCGCGTCCAGGACCATCGGGCCGCAGTCGTCGAGGTCGAGGTGGTACGTGTCGATGCGCGGATTCTGCCCGTCGTCGGGAGACCAGCGGTAGATCTTGAACGTCTTGACGTTCTTCGCGCCGTCGGGCTTCGGCCATTCCTTGCCCTCGACGGGCTTGGAGTTCTTCGGAAGCGAAAACTCAGCCATTTCTCAAATTCTCCTTCGCCGTACCGGGCCTAGTAGGTCCGCGCCTTCGGCGGGAAGCTCTGCACTTCGTTGGTAAGCGTCTGCAGGTGAACCGGACGGTATTCGGTCCGCACCGCACCGTTTTCATCGACCCATGCCAGCGAGTGTTTCATCCAGTTCTCGTCATCACGCTCGGTGAAATCCTCGCGCGCATGGGCGCCACGGCTTTCCTTGCGCTCCAGCGCGCAGTTCACGGTCGCGATCGCCTGGACCATCAGGTTGTCGAGTTCGAGCGTTTCGATCAGGTCCGAGTTCCAGATCAGGGACGAGTCGTTGACGTTGATGTCCTCGCGCGCGCCCCACAGGTCGTTGAGCTTGTCGGCGCCCTCCTGCAGGACCTCGCCGGTGCGGAACACCGCGCAGTTGTTCTGCATGACCCGCTGCATGTCCAGCCGCAGCTTTGCCGTCGGCGTGTCGCCCTTGGCATGGCGGAACTTGTCGAGGCGCGCGAGCGCCTCCTCGCCGGCGTTCTCCGGCAGCGGTTCGTGGTCGGCCCCCGGCGTCACGACCTCGGCGGCGTGGTTGGCGGCGGACCGGCCGAACACCACAAGATCGAGAAGCGAGTTAGAACCGAGACGGTTCGCGCCGTGGACCGACACGCTCGCCGCCTCGCCGATGGCCATCAGGCCGGGCACGGTGGCTTCGTTGTCCTCGGCCGTCCAGGTGCGGGCCTCGCCCTTATAGTTCGTCGGGATGCCGCCCATGTTGTAGTGGCAGGTCGGCAGGACGGGGATCGGCTCCTTGGTCACGTCGACACCGGCGAAGATGCGCGCGGTCTCGGATATGCCCGGAAGGCGCGTCGCGATGACGTCGGGGTCGAGATGCTCCAGGTGAAGATGGATGTGATCCTTTTCGTCGCCGACACCGCGGCCCTCGCGCATCTCGATGGTCATCGAACGGCTGACGACGTCGCGCGAGGCGAGGTCTTTCGCCGACGGTGCGTAACGCTCCATGAAGCGTTCGCCTTCCGAATTCGTGAGGTAGCCGCCTTCGCCGCGCGAGCCTTCGGTGATCAGTGCACCGGCGCCATAGATGCCGGTCGGGTGGAACTGGACGAATTCCATGTCCTCAAGCGGCAGGCCTGCGCGCGCGACCATGGCGTTGCCGTCGCCGGTGCAGGTGTGGGCCGACGTCGCCGAGAAGTAGGCCCGGCCGTAGCCGCCCGTCGCCATCACGGTCTGGTGGCCGCGGAAGCGGTGGATCGTGCCGTCCGCCATATTCAGCGCGATGACACCCCGGCAGCGGCCTTCCTCCATGATGAGGTCGAGGGCGAAATACTCGATGAAGAACTCCGCATCGTTGCGCAGCGACTGCTGGTAAAGCGTATGCAGGATAGCGTGTCCGGTGCGGTCAGCGGCCGCGCAGGTGCGCTGCGCCGTGCCTTCGCCGTAATTCGTCGTCATGCCGCCGAAGGGGCGTTGGTAGATCTTTCCTTCCTCGGTGCGCGAGAAGGGAACGCCCTGATGCTCCAACTCGATGATCGCGGGGATCGCCTCGCGAACCATGTACTCGATGGCGTCCTGGTCACCCAGCCAGTCCGACCCCTTCACGGTGTCGTACATGTGCCAGCGCCAGTCATCCTCGCCCATGTTGCCGAGCGCCGCGGAAATGCCGCCTTGCGCAGCCACAGTATGGGAGCGGGTTGGAAACACCTTTGTGATGCAGGCCGTCTTCAGGCCCTTGAGTGCCATTCCGAATGTGGCACGGAGCCCCGCGCCGCCGGCACCCACGACAACGACATCATAATCGTGGTCGAAAATCTCGTATCCGCCGATGGTCGCCATCGTTAGCCTCCGAGTGCGATTGCGATCACGGCGTAGACCGAAGCCACGCCGAAGAAAATGGCCGCGCCCTTGACCGCGAGGATCAGGGCCACTTCGAGCCATTTGGTGTGAACGTAGTCCTCGATCACGACCTGCAGACCGAGCTGGCCGTGATGGAATACGGCGACGATCAGCAGCGTCAGCAACACGGCGTTGATCGGGCTGCCGATGAAGGCAAGCGCGGTCTCATGGTCGGCACCGGTGATCGTGATCATCGAGATCACAAACCAGATGATCAGGGGGACCAGGGCCAGCGCGGTCAGGCGCTGCGCCCACCAGTGATCGGTCCCGGACTTTGCGGAACCGAGGCCGCGCGCGCGGCCGAGCGGGGAACGAAGGCTCATGTTCAGTGTCCTCCCTAAACCGCGTATCCGGCGATCCAGCAGATCACGGTCAGGACCGAGGCTGCGATCACCACAAGCCAGCCGGACGCGTAAGCCGTGCCGAGCTCGAAACCCTTGCCGGAGTCCCAGACCAGATGCCGGATTCCGTTGCACAGGTGATAGAACAGCGCGAACGTCCAGCCGAAGAGCAGGATGCGTCCGAGGATCGATCCGATGAAGCCCTGGGCCGTGTCGAAGGCCGTCGGGCCCGTCGCTGCCGCGATCAGCCACCACACGAGCAACAACGTCCCCGCGGACAGCGCAATCCCGGTCCCGCGATGCAGGATTGATAGAACGGATGTGAGCTGCGGGCGGTAGACCTGAAGGTGCGGGGAAAGCGGTCTGTTGTCGGTCGCCATAAGACCCCCTGTGTTTCGGACGTGAGGGATCGGAGAGACTATCTCTCCATCCGGAATTGGCTCGGCCTCGATCGGAGTGTCACAGGCGTGTACGTGACTGCGAAACTCCCGGATGACCGGGAGATTGGTTTAGACCCGCCACCCCGCTGCGTCAATCGCACCAGGTCCGCGCAGCCCCTTGGTTTCCGTGGAATTGCCGCGATGCGAACAATCGTCGCAATGCGCCGCGCATGAGTGTCGTGTGGATAAGCTGTGGAGCGATTGTGGTCAGTGTCGCGAGTTTTGCACAGGAAACTGCGTTGTCCGACCGTTTGGAGATTGTCGGACGGTGGCTGGAGCGGGAACATGATCCTTGCACGTATCGGCGTGTCGGCGTGATCGCCGTGAGCCCAGCAGCCGCTTCGCGGTTGGACGGGCAAGCCGGAAAGAGCCCCGAGGGGCGCGGTTCGGCGGGCGGGGATCGGAAACCGGATCGGTGGCAGGGCCGCGAGGCCCAGGCGCGGACCCGGCGGAGCCGGCGGACGGACAGGTTCTCCGGAACCAACTCCCCTCGGTGGAGGTCCGTTGCAGCGTTCGGCGGCGGTCGCGGGAAACCGTGGATCACTGTTGGACGCGGTCGGGGCGCGGAACATCGCCGGGCACCTTCGGGTGTGCGGCGGCGGGAAGAGCCTCGGCAGGAACGGTCGAGCCGCCTCACGGCGGTGATTGGCCCCCAAGGCACGGAACCGCTTGCGGCCCGTGCCGGACAGCAGGCCCGCTCCGGCGGGGCTGCCGGGGACAAAGGCCCCCGACCCGGTCTCCAGGCACTCGCCGGCCAGGAATTCGGGAACGATCGGCCAGACGGGAACGGGCGCCTCCGGGCGACCGGGAACGGAACGCCGGTCAGGAGGTCGGACCGGACCATGGGGCCTCGAACCCCTTCGGGGGTACGGGTGCGGCGGTGTCACCACCGCGGTGCACGGAGGCGGCGCAAAGTGGAGACGTATCGGCCAGGGGTGCGTTCCACGGGTGTCGCCAGGCGAGGGCCTGCAGGTGCGGGCTAACGGTCTGAAGGACCAAGGG
>JAEPNS010000130.1 GCA_017643325.1 Alphaproteobacteria bacterium
TGAACGTCTTGCCGGACCCGGTGACGCCGAGCAGCACCTGGTCCTTCTCACCCGCGTCGAGGCCGGCGATCAGGTCGGCGATCGCCTGCGGCTGGTCGCCGGCCGGCTGGTACTCGGACACCAGTTCGAAGTTCGCCGGCGCATCGCCCGCCGGATGGTCGTCCGCGAACACCCGCTCGGGCAATGCCCGCGCGTCCGGAAAGTATTTCGCCTGGATTTCAGAGAGCTCCGCCATGGCCCGTTATATAGGTCGGGGAGGCGCAGGATGGAAAGTGCGCGAAAAACGCGTTCCGTTTGACGTAGATCAAGGTCCGCGGTGTCCCGCCGGATACGCTGGCGGCAACTCAAACGGAGAACCGTCATGCCTGTTGAAAACCTCATCATTCTCGGAATCGTCATCGGCGGAATGGTCGCGTTCGGAGCGGTCACGCTCTGGCTGACCACGGAGAGCGGCCGCGCGCGGAAGGCCGAACGCCACATGGTCGCCGCCGAATAGGCGAACCTCCACCTCCATGCCTGTCCCGGTGACCGGGGCCGCTTGCGCGGCTCCGCACCGGGGACTAGTTTCGCGCCCGCAAAAACAACCTTTCCAGCGGGTGCAATTCAATGGCCTTCCTCGCCGACCGCCTCTCGAGCATCAAGCCGTCGCCGACGATCGCGATCAACACCCTGTCCCAGGAGCTGAAGGCCCAGGGGCGGGACGTGATCGGCCTCGCGGCGGGCGAACCCGACTTCGACACGCCGCAGAACATCAAGGATGCGGCGGCGCGCGCGATGGCCGAGGGCAAGACCAAATACGTGGCCCCGGCCGGTATTCCGGAACTGCGCGAGGCCATCTGCGACAAGCTGAAGGCCGACAACGACCTCGAATACACCGCGGCGCAGATCCATGTCGGCTGCGGCGGCAAGCAGACCATCTACAACGCCCTGTTCGCGACCATCGATCCCGGCGACGAGGTCATCGTGGCGGCGCCCTACTGGGTCTCCTACACGGACATCACCCTCTTGTGCGGCGGCAAGCCGGTGGTCGTGGAGACGACGCAGGAGGACGGCTTCAAGCTGACGCCCGAGGCTCTGGACGCTGCGATCACGCCCAGGACCAAGTGGCTGATGATGAACTCGCCCTGCAACCCGTCCGGCGCGGCCTATACGGCCGACGAGCTGAAGGCGCTCGGCGAGGTCCTGCTGCGCCATCCGCATGTGTGGGTCATGCCCGACGACATGTACGAGAAGATCGTCTACGACGGCTTCCAGTTCTCGACCATCGCCCAGGTGGTGCCGGAACTCTATGACCGCACGCTCACGCTCAACGGCATGTCGAAGGCCTACTGCATGACCGGCTGGCGGGTCGGCTATGCGGCGGGAGCGCCGGACCTGATCAAGGCGATGAACATGATCTCGTCCCAGTCGACGACGTCGACCTCGACGATCTCCCAGTGGGCCGCGCTGGAAGCGCTGCGCGGGCCGCAGGATTTCATCGCCAAGCACAACAAGGTGTTCAAGCAGCGCCGCGACCTCGTGGTCTCGATGCTGAACGACGCCGAGGGCATCACCTGCGCGACGCCGGAGGGCGCGTTCTACGTGTACCCGTCGGTGGCGGGGATGATCGGCAAGACCACGCCCGACGGCGACAAGCTGACGTCGGACGAGGAGGTCGCGAAATACCTGCTCGGCGCGGAAGGCGTGGCCGTTGTGCACGGCGAGGCATTCGGCCTGTCGCCCTATTTCCGGATTTCCTACGCCACCGCGACGGAAACCCTCGAAGAGGCCTGCCGCCGGATCCAGAAGGCCGCCGCCGCGCTCAGCTAGCCGGCGAGTCGATTCCGACTCGACTCCGGTCGCCCTCCGGTGGGACCATCTTTCCGTTCGGTCGGAGGCCAAAGCGGCGCCAGACCGTCCTCCGACCGTTTGCGTGACGGGAGGAGAAAATGGCCGAACTCGATGTCGCGGGCGCGCGCTGCGTCGCCCTTGTGGGTCCCTACCTGAGCGGCAAGACGTCGCTGCTCGAGGCCATGCTGGTCGCCGCGGGCGCGATCTCACGAAAGGGAAACGTGCGGGACGGCAACACGGTCGGGGATTCGGCTCCGGCCTCGCGGGCCCGGCAGATGTCGACCGAACTCAACACCGCACATTGCGAGTTCATGGGGGACCGGTGGGCCATCCTCGACTGCCCGGGTTCGATCGAGTTCGCGCAGGACGCCCGCAATGCGCTGATGGCGGCCGATATCGCCGTCGTGGTTGTCGAGCCGGACCCGGCGAAGGCGTCGGCGCTGGCCCCGACGTTTCATTTTCTCGACGAACACCAGATCCCGCACCTGGTGTTCATCAACAAGATGGATGCGGCACTCGCCGGCGCGGAGGAGACCATTGCGGCGTTGGCGGAGGTATCGGCCCGGCCGCTGATGCTGCGGCACCTGCCGATCCGGGACGGCGAGCGGACGACGGGCTATGTCGACCTTATCAGCCAGCGCAGCTACGCCTACCGTCAGGGCGACCTGTCGGACGTGATCGAAGTCCCGGCCGATCTCGCCGACGAGCGTGAGCTGGCGCGGCAGGACCTGCTGGAATCTCTGGCCGACTTCGACGACGACCTACTGGAAAAGCTGCTCGAGGATCTCGTCCCGGAGCAGAAGGACGTGTACCGGGACCTGACGGCAGGCCTCGCGGATGACCGGTTCGTGCCCGTCATGCTGGGTGCCGGCGAGCAGCAGAGCGGCGTTTTCCGGCTCTGGAAATCGCTCCGCCACGACACGCCGCATGCGGCGACGACGGCCATGCGGCGCGGGCATGTGACGGGGGACGGCCTGTGCGCCGAGGTGTTCAAGACGTCGTCCGCACGGACCGGAAAGTTCAGCCATGCGCGGGTATGGGCCGGCGAATTGACCGAGGGACAAACCTTGGGAGATGTGCGGCTCGGGCAGATGTACCGGCTGACAGGCCAGGAACAGGAAAAGGTCAAGGCGGCAGTGGCCGGTGACGTCGTGGCCCTGTCACGCATCGAGGAATTGCGCACGGGCGACGTCTTGAACGACGCCGGACGCGTGCCGTCTCCGGTCTGGCCGCGACCGCTGTCCCCGGTGTTTGCGATGTCGGTCACGCCGGAGCGGCGTGACGACGACGTCAAGCTGTCCTCGGCCCTGGCGCGCCTGGTGACGGACGACCCGTCCTATGTGGTCGAGCACGAGCCTGATACCGGCGAACTCCTGTTGCGGGGCCAGGGCGAAATCCATCTCGCCGTGGCGGCCGACCGGCTGGAGGAAGGACACAACGTCAAGGTGACGCTGGCCCCGCCCCGGGTGGCCTACAAGGAGACCATCCGGAAACCGGTGGAGCAGCACGCGCGGCACAAGAAACAGTCCGGCGGGCACGGCCAGTTCGGGGACGTGACCGTCGAGATCAGTCCGCTCCCGCGCGGGGCCGGGTTCGAGTTCTCGAGCCGTGTCGTCGGCGGTGCCGTGCCCAAACAGTACATCCCCTCGGTCGAGACCGGCGTCCGGAACTACCTCCAGGAGGGGCCGCTCGGCTTCCCGGTTGTGGACGTGTCCGTCTGTCTGCTCGACGGCCAGCATCATTCGGTGGATTCCTCGGACATGGCGTTCCAGACTGCTGCCCAGGCGGCGATGCGCGAAGGCATGCCGAAATGCGGGCCGGTCCTGCTGGAGCCGGTCTTCCGGGTCCGTATCGACGTCCCCGGCGAGCATGCAAGCAAGGTCAACCAGGTCGTCACGGGACGGCGCGGCCAGCTCCTGGGGTTCGATGCGCGCGCGGACTGGCCGGGCTGGGACAGCGTCGAGGCATTGCTGCCGCAGGCGGGCATGGCCGACCTGATCGTCGAACTGCGCTCGCTGAGCCAGGGGGCCGCGACGTTCGAAGCCGCGTTCGACCATCTCCAGGAATTGACCGGGCGCGAGGCGGAGCAGGTCGTGGCGCAGCGGACCGAGGCGGCGCAGGCGGCCTGACGCGGCGCGCCGGCGCACGTGATCGTCACTTGCCTGCGACGCGCCGGCCGGTCTAGCCCTTCCCGTTCTGGGGAGGGGATATCCTTGTCGGTTCGCACGCGTTCCCTGCTGATCATCGCACTCTGTGCGGTGGCGACCATGTCGCTTTGGTTCTCCGCGTCGGCCGTGGTGCCGGCGCTGCGCGAGAGCGCCGGTCTGCCGCCGCTCATAGCCTCGCTGTTTACGAGCGCGGTGCAGGCGGGGTTCGTTGTCGGGACTCTCGTCAGCGCGCTGCTCAATCTCGCCGACCGGATCGAGCCGCGACGCCTTTTCATGGCCTCGGCGCTGGTCGCGGCGGGGGCGAACGCGCTGATCCTGGCGTTCGACCCGGCGTCGCCGGCGGTCATCGCACTCCGCTTCGTGACCGGCGCGTGCATGGCGGGGATCTACCCCGTCGGCATGAAGCTGGCTGCGAGCTGGGCGCGCGGCGACATGGGCCTGATGATCGGGGCGCTGGTCGGCGCGCTCGCGCTGGGGTCGGCGAGCCCGCACCTGTTCAACGCGCTCGGCGGGATCGACTGGGTCTTCACGCTCGTCGCGGCGTCGCTCTGCGCGACGGCCGCCGCCTTCGCGATCCTGCTCGTACAGGTCGGCCCAAACACGTCACCGACGCCGCCTTTCCGCCTCGACGCGGCATTCCGGGCGTGGACCGACCGGGGACTGCGCCTCGCCAACCTCGGCTACCTCGGCCACATGTGGGAGCTGTACGCCATGTGGGCGTGGATCGGCGTCTTCCTGACCGCGAGCTTCCGGCTGAGCCTGGGGCCGGATGCGGGGGCGGACACGCTCGCCGCGGTTGCGACCTTTGCCGTGATGGGGGCGGGCGCGTTTGGCTGCGTCGCCGGGGGGCTTCTGGCGGACCGGTGGGGACGCACCACGGTCACGATCGCCGCGATGGCGTTGAGCGGCGCCTGCGCGCTGGTCGCGGGGTTCCTGTTCGCCGGGGCGGTGTGGCCGCTTTTCCTGCTGTGTGTCGTCTGGGGAATCGCGGTCGTCGCGGACTCGCCGCAATTCTCGGCCTGCACGGCCGAACTCGCCGAAAGCGGATATGTCGGGACCATGTTGACGGTGCAGACGAGCATGGGGTTCCTGCTCACGCTGGTCACCATCCACCTCGTGCCCGAGGTCGTCGAGGCCGTTGGCTGGCAATTCGCATTCCTCATCCTTGTTCCCGGCCCGGTCGTGGGGATATGGGCGATGTGGCGGTTACGTCGTGCGCCGGAAGCGGCGCGGCTGGCGGGCGGCAGAGGCTAGCGGGTCCGGACGGTTTTCGATTCGGCCGGCGCGGGGGTGCGGGACGGGCGATTTCGTTATAGTCGCGGCATGACCGAACGACTCGAACCCGACACGCCGCTTCTCGGCCCGGACGAACCGGCCGCCTTCGAGGTGATCAACGGCCAGGCCGGCGGCAGGGTCCTGTTGCTCTGCGACCATGCGAGCAACCGCGTCCCGGCGGCGCTGGACGGGCTCGGGCTGTCGGAGATCGAGCTCGCCCGCCATATCGGCTGGGATATCGGCGCGGAGGACGTGACGCGGCGGCTCGCCGACGCGCTCGACGCCCCGGCGGTGATCGCCGGATACTCGCGGCTGGTCATCGACTGCAACCGGGACCTGGACCACCCGCAGCTGATCCTGCCGGAGAGCGACGGCACCCCGGTGCCCGCGAATATCGGCCTCTCGGAGGACGGCCGTGCCGCGCGGATCGGCTCGCTGTTCGACCCCTACCACGCCGCCATCGAGGCGGAGCTTGCGCGCCTGAAGCAGGGCCTGCCGCCCGAACAGGCACCGGTGCTCCTGTCGATCCACAGTTTCACGCCGATCATGGACGGACAGGAACGCCCGTGGGAGATCGGCATCCTGTGGAACCGCGATCCGCGTCTCCCGGAACCGCTCATCGCGCGCCTGCGCGAGAATACGGACCTGACGGTGGGCGACAACGAGCCGTATTCGGCGCGGCTCGGCTACGGGTACACGCTGGAACGCCATGGCGACGGCGCCGGTTTCGCGAATGCGCTGATCGAGATCCGGCAGGACCTGATCGACACCCATCACGGCGCCGAGGCCTGGACCGGGATCCTCCTTGCGGCGTTCCGCGATGTGCTCGGTGACGAGTCGCTCTACCGCGTGCGCAAGGAACGGGAGACGGTCGATGGCTGACGCGGGAGACGGCTACACGCTCGGCATCGAGGAAGAGTATCTGCTGGTCGACCCCGAAACGCGCGATCTCGCGAAGGATCCGGCGGCGGCGGTCCTGGCGGACTGCGAGGCACAGATCGCGTCGGAGCTCGGCACGGTGTCGCCGGAGTTCCTCAAGCCGCAGATCGAGATCGGGACGAGCGTGTGCGCGAACCTGAACGAGGCACGTTCGCGCCTCACGCAGCTTCGCCGCATCGTCGGGGATGTCGCGGAATCCCATGGCTACCGGATCATCGCCGCCTCGACCCACCCCAGTGCCGACTGGCACGAGATCGATCACACCGACAAGGACCGGTACAACACGCTGGCGGCCGACATGCAGACGGTGGCGCGCCGCCTGCTGATCTGCGGCATGCATGTCCATGTCGGGATCGAGGACGACGAGCACCGCATCGACGTGATGAACCAGGTGAGCTATTTCCTGCCGCACCTGCTGGCGCTGTCGACTTCGTCGCCGTTCTGGCAGGGGCAGAACACCGGCCTTCTCAGCTACCGGCTGAGCGTGTTCGACGAGCTCCCGCGCACGGGCCTGCCCGAGCGGTTCGACAGCTGGGGCGAGTACGCGCGCCATGTCGACATGCTGGTCGATGCCGAACTTGTCGAGGACGCCTCGAAGATCTGGTGGGATGCACGCGCGAGCGCGAAGTTCCCGACCGTCGAGATGCGGATCACGGATATCTGCACGACGCTCGACGACGCCCTGTCCATCGCCGCGATTTTCGTGTGCCTTGTGGCGATGATCATGCGGCTGCGGCGGTCGAACCAGCGCTGGCGCGTCTATTCGAACATGCTGATCAACGAGAACCGCTGGCGTGCCCAGCGCTACGGGCTGTCGCAGGGGCTCGTGGATTTCGGCAAGGGCGAGGTGGTCGACTACGCCGAGTTGCTCGAGGAGATTCTCGAACTCGTCGGCCCCGATGCCGCGGTGCTCGGCTGCCTGTCCGACGTGGAGCATGCGCGCACGATCCTGGAGCGCGGCACCAGCGCCCACCGGCAGCTCGCCGTCTACGAGACGGCCCGCAAGGGCGGGGCCGACCCCATGGAGGCGCACCGCGCCGTGGTGGACTGGCTGATCGAGGAAACCATGGCCGGGGTGCGCTAGCGGCCCGCGCCCCGTTGCACGCGCGTTCAGCGGGACTATATTTCGACGGAGCCAATCCCCGCGAAGGAGACCGTGCCATGGCCGAACTCGACCAGCAGACACAGACCGAACTGGAAGCGGCTGCGTTCCGCACCCTCGTGCAGCACCTGCGCGACCATCCCGAGGTGCAGAACATCGACCTGATGAACCTCGCCGATTTCTGCCGGAACTGCCTGTCCAAGTGGTACAAGGCGGCAGCCGAGGAAAAGGGCGTCGAGCTGGACTATGAGGACGCGCGCGAGCTGGTCTACGGGATGCCGTACAGCGAGTGGAAGGACAAGTACCAGACCGAGGCCACGCCCGAGCAGCTGGCCAGGATGAAGGAAAAGCAGGGCCACGCCTGAGCGCGTCGCCGCCCTGCCGTGTCGCCCGAGGCCGTCACGATCGTCCGGACCGATCCCGGGCATCGTGATGTCCGATGGTGCGTCGAGCGCTATTTCGCGGAGATCGACCGCCGCTTCGAGACGGGGTTCGACGTGGCCGACGGCGCGGGCGAACCTCCGGAGATCTATGCGCCGCCCAGCGGCGTCGTGCTGGTCGCCCGGCGCGGCGATGATCCGGTCGGCTGCGGCGCGCTCACGATCCGGGCCGACGGCTTTGCCGAGATCAAGCGGATGTGGGTGTCCGACCCTGTTCGGGGCACGGGGCTGGGCCAACGTCTGCTGGAAAGCCTTGAGAACTTCGCGTCCGAAGCCGGGCAGTCAGTCGTGCGGCTGGACTCCAACCGCGTCCTTGCCGAAGCCCATGCGCTCTACCGCAGGAACGGCTACGCCGAGATCCCGCGCTACAACGACAACCCGTACGCCCATATCTGGTTCGAGAAGCACATCTAGCGAGGGCTTTTAATCGCTATTTTTCTTGGTCACCGAGCCGTGTGTCAGTGTACCTGCTCGATGAGCAATAATCAGCGCGTACACCCAAGGGTGGATTTATTGCCCCTTTTTTCAGTCATTAGGAGATGCAAAAATGTATCGATTGGGGTAACCGGGGGTGAACGTGACGTCTCTACTTTTTGCGAATTTTGTTTGTAAGTTCGGCGACGATAAAGGGCTACTCG
>JAEPNS010000131.1 GCA_017643325.1 Alphaproteobacteria bacterium
CGACGAGGCCGACCACCGGCGTCACCGCGAAACCTGTGCGCACCTCGTAGGTGTCGAGCCGGCCGAGCAGTTCGGCGTTCTCGCGCGGCATCCCGATTTCCTCGTGCGCCTCGCGCAGGGCGGCGTCCTCGGGCGAGGAATCCTCCGGGTCGATCCGCCCGCCGGGAAAGCTGATCTGGCCCGCATGGGCGCGCAGGTCGGCGGCCCGCTCGGTCAGGAGCACGGTGAACCCGCCGTTGCGCTCGATCAGCGGCACCAGGACCGCGGCCGGCTTCAGCGGCGGCTGCGGGCGCATGCCCTCCTCGTTCAGGTCGTGGTCCCCGCGCCGCTGCTCGTCCGGCGCGGCGTCCGAATCGTCGTGCAGCATCTGGCTGATCGCCGCGCCCGGCGCGCGCCGCCGCGACAGCCCGGTCTGGGCCCGGTCGATCCGCGCGATGAGTTCCGAACGCTCCAACGCCTCAGCTTTCCTCGTCCGTCTGCGCGAGCGCGAAGAAGCGGCCTCCGCTCCACACCCCCAGAGCCCCCGACCCGGGATCCTCGACCGCCAGCTCGGCCAGCGCGTAGTACACCGGGCGCGCCAGCAGCGCCTCCAGCCGGTCACGCACCAGCACATACGGGGACGGCTCGCCCGTCGATTCGTCAAACGAAACGCGGATCGGATGGTCCGGGCCGGCCGTCACGGTTTCGTCAAGGTTGGTCCGGAAAATGAGCCGTTGTCCGGGCCCCTCGCCCTCGACGTCCACCTCGACCGCCACGAAAGGCGCGTCGTCGACATCGATCCGGCCGCGCTCGACCGGGGTCTCGAGCCAGAACTGACCGTCGTCGTCGCGCGTAAGAACCGATGAAAACAGCGTGACCAGCGGTTTACGCTCTATAGGGGAGCCGCGATAATGCCATGTCCCGTCTCGCGCGATGCGCATGTCGAAATGTCCACAATCGACCGGCGCGCGCCTGGAACGGGCGGACGTTCGGGATTTTTCGATCCGCTCGAAGAGGCCCTGAGGATTATGGCTGTCGGAACTCATGACGCGGTCACACTAGCATTGGCGGGAGCAAAGTAATGCCATCGGATGATCTCGTGCGCTCGGATCACGACGCACCCGGTTCGGATTCGATTTTCGAGGATATCGAGCAGGTCGGCGAACAGCTGGCCGACGTGCGCGCGGGAATCGGCCGCGTCATCTTCGGCCAGGAAGAGGTGGTCGACGAAACCCTCATCACGCTGCTGTCCGGCGGCCACCTGCTGCTGCTCGGCGTGCCGGGGCTCGCCAAGACCCGGCTCGTGGAAACGCTGGGCACCGTGCTCGGCCTCGGCAGCCGGCGTATCCAGTGCACGCCCGACCTGATGCCCGCCGACATCCTCGGCTCGGAGATCCTCGAGGAAACCGAGCAGGGCCGCGCGTTCCGCTTCATTCCGGGCCCGGTATTCACCCAGGTCCTGATGGCCGACGAGATCAACCGCGCGAGCCCGCGCACCCAGTCGGCACTGCTGCAGGCGATGCAGGAGCGCGAGGTCTCGGTCGCCGGCCAGACCCACGCGCTGCCGAAGCCCTTCCACGTGCTCGCGACCCAGAACCCGATCGAGCAGGAAGGGACCTACCCGCTGCCCGAAGCCCAGCTCGACCGTTTCCTGCTGCAGGTCAACGTCGACTACCCAGACCCGGAGGCCGAGCGGCAGATGCTGCTGGTGACGACCGGGCTGGAAGACCGGACACCGAGCCAGGTGATGGACGCCGCGCAGCTCATGCGCGCCCAGACCCTCGTCCGCCGCCTGCCCGTCGGCGAGAGCGTGGTCGAGGCCATCCTTGCGCTGGTCCGCTCCGGCCGGCCCGGGGTGTCCGAACGCGACGAGGTCAACGACTGGGTGGCCTGGGGCCCCGGGCCGCGCGCCAGCCAGTCGCTGATGCTCGCGACCCGTGCGCGCGCGCTGCTGCAGGGCCGCGTGTCGCCGTCCATCGACGACGTGGTGGCGCTTGCGCCCGCCGTGCTGCGCCACCGCATGGCGCTCAATTTCGCCGCCCGCGCGGAAGGCCGGACGCTCGACGACGTCATCGACCGGCTTTGCGAGCCGTTCAAGTAGACCCCCGACCGGACCTCACGGCGCGCCCTCACCCGATGAACCCCACCTCCTCGTCCGTTCCCGACCACGAAACGATCGTCCGCCGCGACGGCGAGGAACTGGCTGCTGCCTTCCCCGCGTTGCTGGTGGCCGCGGACCGGGTCGCCTCGACCGTCGCGCAGGGCGTGCACGGCCGCCGGCGGGTCGGCCAGGGCGAGACCTTCTGGCAATACCGCCGGTTCGAGTACGGCGACAGCCCGCAGCAGATCGACTGGCGGCGCTCGGCGCGGTCCGACCGGCTGTATGTCCGCCAGACCGAATGGGAGGCAGCGCAGAGCGTCTGGCTGTGGTCGGACCCGAGCGCGTCCATGCGCTACCGCTCCAACAGGTCCCTGCCCGAAAAGCAGGAGCGCGCGGCCGTGATCGGACTGGCGCTCGCCTCGCTGCTGATCCGCGGCGGCGAGCGAATCGCCCTGCTCGGACACCCCGAACCGCCCGCCACCGGGCGCGCCGTCCTCGACCGGGTGACCCATTCGGTGCTGCGCGACATGGGAGGCGAGCCGCCCGGGGCGGAATTGCCGGCCCTTCCCCGGCTGCCTCGTTTCGCCACCGTGGTGCTCGTCAGCGACTTTCTCGTCGATCCCGGCCTGCTGATGGATTTCCTGTCGCGCATCGCGGCGCGCGGGGTGCGTGGCCACATGGTGCAGGTGCTGGACCCCGCCGAGGCGCAGATGCCGTTCCGTGGGCGCACGCGCTTCCGCGGCCTCGAATCCGAGGGCGAACTGCTGGTCGGACGGGCCGAGTCCCTGCGCACGGCCTACATCGCGCGCCTCGGCGAGCTGCAGGAGAGCCTGGAGACATTCGCCCGGCGGACCGACTGGACCTTTGCGACCCACCTGACCGACACGCGGCCCGAACCGGCCCTGCTGGGGCTCTACACCGGCATGACGGAGGACCTGCATGCCCGGGTCTAGGTTTGCATGCTGAGCGTCGGTGCCCTGTCCTTCGCGCTGCCCTGGCTGTTGCTCGGCCTGGCCGCGCTGCCAATCCTGTGGTGGCTGCTCCGAGCCGTGCCGCCGGCGCCCGTGCGGGTCGTCTTCCCGGCGATCCGGCTGCTGCTCGGCCTGCCGCAGCACGAGGAAACGCCGCACCGAACGCCGTGGTGGCTGCTGGCGCTACGCCTGCTGCTCGCGGCGCTGGTCATTCTCGCGCTCGCCCACCCGATCCTCGACCCCGGCCGCGTGCTGCGCGGGAGCGGACCGCTGGTGCTCGTGATCGACAACGACTGGAGCGCCGGCGGGGACTGGACGCTGCGGCGCGATTCGGCGCTCGCACTCGTCGACGAGGCCGAGCGCGAGAACCTGCCGGTCTACCTCGCGACAAGCGCACGCACGCCCGGAACCGAACGCCCGCCCCTCCAGCCGCTGACACCGGCCGAGGCCCGCGACCGCGTCCGCTCGCTCGCCCCCCTGCCCTGGCCGAGCGATCATGCGGCGCTCCTGGCACAGGTGGAGCAGCTCGAGCTCAGCGGGTCGGCCAACGCCGTCTGGCTGTCGAGCGGCCTGTCGGAGCCTGACCGCGAAGGCGTGCGAAGCCGGACGGTGCTGCTCGAGCGCGCGCTACAGCGCCTCGGCGCGCTGCGCATCGTCAAGCCGGCACCGCTCGACCTGCCCCTGCACCTGTCGGCGAGCGAGAACACCGCCGACGGACTGCGGGTCGAGGTCACGCGCCTCGATGCGACGCCGGACCGCCCCGCCGCCCTCATCGCCACGGACGAAGCCGGGAGGCTGCTCGCCCGCCAGGAGTTCGCATTCCCCGGCGACAGCGCAACCAGCGAGGCGACGGTCGCCCTGCCCGGGGAACTGCGTAACCGAATCTCGCGGGTCTCCGTCGAGGGCGCGACCAATGCCGGCGCCACGATGCTGTTCGACGAATCCTCGCGGCGGCGGCCCGTCGGGCTGGTGTCCGGCGACACCGCGCAGGTGAACCAGCCGCTGCTCGGCAACGCGTTCTATGTGAACCGGGCGCTGGAGCCCTATGCGGAGGTCCGCAACGGCGCGATCCCCGACCTCCTCGAACGCCAGCTTGCGGTGCTGGTCCTTTCAGATATCGGCAACCTCACCGAGTCCCAGATCGACCGGCTCGAGAGCTGGATCGCGCGCGGCGGCGTGCTCGTGCGCTTCGCGGGACCCAACCTCGCCGACGGCAGCGACGCGCTGCTGCCGGTCGTGCTGCGGCGCGGCGGGCGCGTGTTCGGCGGCGTCATGAGCTGGGAACGTCCGGCCACGCTCGCCCCCTTCGACGAGACCTCGCCCTTCGCCGGGCTGGATGTCCGCGAAGAGGTCGTGGTGCGGCGCCAGGTGCTGGCCCAGCCGTCGCCCGACCTGGCCGGGAAGACCTGGGCGCGCCTGAACGACGGCACGCCGCTGGTCACGGGCGAGAAGATCGGCGACGGCTGGCTGGTCCTGTTCCACACCACGGCCAACGCCGAATGGTCCTCGCTCGCGCTGTCGGGCCTGTATGTCGACATGCTGCGCCGCCTGATCGCCCTCAGCCAGGGACTCAGCGCGGACACGACGACACGCCCGCTCGCCCCGCTCGCGAACCTCGACGGCTTCGGGCGCCTGGGCGAGCCCGCCGCCGCGGCCCGGCCGCTGCCGGCCGGCGATCTCGCGGACGTGCGGCCCGGCCCGAACCACCCGCCGGGCTTCTACGGCGACCGCGAGGCCCGGCAGGCGTTCAACCTCGGGCCGCGGCTGACGCCGGTCCTGTTCGACAGCCACGGATCCGGCGTGGAAACGGCCATCTACGGCCCCTCGGAACAGACGGACCTGCGCGTCTGGCTGCTGCTGGCCGCCTTCGCGCTGCTGGTGATCGACATGCTTATCTCGCTCGGCCTGCGCGGCCACCTGCCCGGCCGCAAGATCGCCATGGCGGGATCGCTGACGCTCCTCCTGGGTGCGACGGCAACTACCGTCGGACCCGACACGGCAGACGCACAGACCAGCGACAGCTTCGCGCTTCTGGCCACCGGCGAGACCCACCTCGCCTACGTGCTGACCGGCGACACGAAGATCGACGAGACCAGCCGCGCCGGCCTCTTCGGGCTGGGACAGATCCTCGCCCGGCGCACCTCGATCGAGCCGGGCTCGCCCATCGGGCTCGACGTCGAGCGGGACGAGCTCGCCTTTTTCCCGCTGATCTACTGGCCGATGACGCCCGGACAGCGTCCCCTGTCCGACGCCGCGAGGAACCGGATCAACGAGTTCCTGCGCAACGGCGGCACGATCGTGTTCGACACCCGGGACCAGAACCTGTCGGGCATCGGCGGCGTCGGCCCCGGCACCCGCACCCTGCGGACCCTCGTCGAGGGGCTGGACATCCCCGCACTGATCGAGGTGCCCCGCGAGCACGTCCTGACCAAGGCCTTCTACCTGCTGCACGATTTCCCGGGGCGCTGGGAGGGCGGGCGCGTGTGGGTCCAGCAGCCCGACGAGCGGGTAAACGACGGCGTATCGTCCGTGATCATCGGATCGAACGACTACGCGGCGGCCTGGGCGATCGACGTGAGCGGGCGCCCGATGTTCCCGATCCCCCAGGGCGGCGTGCGCCAGCGCGAACTCGCCTTCCGGTTCGGGGTCAATCTCGTGATGTACGCGCTGACCGGCAACTACAAGGCCGACCAGGTGCACGTCGACGCGATCCTCGAACGGCTCGGGCAGTAGGAGACGGCGATGGGCAACCTCCTGATCGTCTGGGACCCGCTGCTGCCGCAGACCGTCCTGCTGGCGCTGGCCGGGGTCGCGGCGGTCGCGCTGCTGGTCGCGTTCGCCTTTCCGCGGCCCGGCCGCCCGGCGCCCGGGACCGCGTGGCGCGCGATCGCCTTCGCGGGCCTGCTCGCCGCGCTGGCGAACCCCTCCGTCGTGCTGGAGGACCGCGAGTCGCTGTCCGATATCGGCGTCGTCGTGGTCGACCGGTCCGCGAGCCAGTCGATCGGCGAACGCAACGACCGGACCGACGCCACGCTGGCGGACATCCAGGCATGGGCCGGGACGCAGGCCGACTTCGAACTGCGGATCGTCGAGGCACCTGCCGGCGACGAGACCCGCCTTCGCGACGGCACGCACCTGTTCGGCGCGCTGGAACGCACCCTGTCCGACATCCCGCGCGAGCGTTTTGCGGGGGCCGTGATGATCACCGACGGGCGCGTCCACGACGTGCCGCGCGCCATGTCGCGGCTCGGCAGCGACGCGCCGCTGCACGCGATCCTGACCGGCGAGCGCGAGGCGGGCGACAGGCGCCTGACCATCGTGCAGGACCCCGGGTTCGGGATCGTGGGCAACACGGTCCGGCTCGTGATCCGGGTCGACGAGCCGGCCGGCGTGCGCGCCCGGCAGGCCCAGGTCGAGATCCGGCGCGACGGCGAGACACGGGGCCGCACGATCCTCGCGCCGGTGGGCATCGACCACGGCATCGACATCGTCGTCGACCGGGGCGGGCCCAGCGTGTTCGAGCTGTCCGTCGACGAGGGCCGGGAGGAGCTGACGCTCGCCAACAACCGCGCGGTCGTCACCATCAACGGCATCCGCGACCGGCTGCGCGTGCTGCTGGTCTCCGGCGCGCCGCACCCCGGCGAGCGCACCTGGCGCAACCTGCTGAAGGCCGACCCGTCGGTCGACCTCGTGCATTTCACCATCCTGCGCCCGCCCGAAAAGCAGGACGGGACACCGGTGCGCGAGCTCAGCCTGATCGCCTTCCCCTACCGCGAACTGTTCGAGGTCAAGCTCAACGACTTCGACCTGATCATCTTCGACCGCTACCGGCGCATGGGCGTGCTGCCGTCGATCTACCTGCGCAACATCGCCAACTACGTGCAGACCGGCGGCGCGCTGCTGGAGGCCGCGGGCCCGGAGGTCACGCCCGCGACCAGCCTCTACCGCACCGCGCTGGCGACCGTGCTGCCGGGCGAACCGTCCGGCGAGGTGATCGATGCCCCGTTCCGGGCCGAGGTCAACGAGACCGGCCGGCGCCATCCCGTGACGGCCAACCTGCCCGGCCTGCCGCGAGACCCCGGGGACGCGCCGAACTGGGGTCGCTGGTTCCGGCAGATCGACGCGGCACCCCAGTCGGGCACCGTCGTCATGAACGGGACCGACGACCGGCCGCTGCTCATCCTCGACCGGGTCGGCGAGGGCCGCGTCGGCCAGTTCCTGAGCGACCACATCTGGCTGTGGGCGCGCGGCTTCGAGGGGGGCGGCCCCCACAACGAACTGCTGCGCCGCCTCGCGCACTGGCTCATGAAGGAGCCGGAACTGGAGGAGGACCGGCTGATCGCCCGCGTGCGCGGCGACACGATCGAGGTGACCCGCCACAGCCTGGAGCCGGACCTCGCGCCGGTCTTCGTCACCGGGCCGACCGGCCAGGAATGGCAGCTTGTCCTCGAAGAACAGGGCGACGGGCGCGCGACCGGGCGCATCGAGGTGAGCGACCCTGGGATCTACCGCTTCGACGACGGCACCCGCACGACCGTCGCAGGCGTGGGCACCATCAACCCCGTTGAATTCGCGGACGTGACGTCGACCGACACCGTGCTCCGGCCCGTCGCCGCCGCGACCGGCGGTGGCATCACCTGGGCGACGGAGACCGGCACCCCCGGCTTCCGCCGCAACCGGACCGGTCGCGCGATGGCGGATTCGGGCACCGGGGACGGCACCGCCGACTGGATCGCGTTCCGCCGCAACGATGCAACGGCGGTGCTCGGAATCCGCCAGGTGCCGTTCCTGCCGGCGATCGCGCTGCTGCTCGCCATCGGGCTCGCGCTCGTCGCCGCGTGGCGCCGGGAAGGCCGCTAAACGAACACTTGTTCGTACTGCGAACTTTCTCCCCTCGACTTCCTCCCGGGGACACCCAACCTACTGCCAGGCGCCGACCGGCGCCGGACCAGCGGGAGCGAAGCGCATGGGTGTGATGATCGACGGCGTCTGGCACGCCGAGGAACCGAAATCCGACGGCAAGGACGGGGCATTCAAGCGCCCGGAGACGTCCTTCCGGAACTGGGTCACGGCGGACGGCAGCCCGGGGCCGACCGGCGAGGGCGGCTTCAGGGCGGAACCCGGCCGGTACCATCTCTATATCTGCCATGCCTGCCCCTGGGCGCACCGGACAATGATCTTCCGCGCGCTCAAGGGCCTCGAGGACGTGATCTCGGTCTCCGTCGTGCACTGGATCATGGCCGAGAACGGCTGGACCTTCGCCGACGGCGAGGGCGTGGTCCCCGACCCTGTGATCGGCGCGGACTACCTGCACCAGATCTATCGCCACGCCGACGCG
>JAEPNS010000132.1 GCA_017643325.1 Alphaproteobacteria bacterium
CTGGACATCATCGGGGCGCTGCCGCGCCTGCGCGCCGTCATCGTCGAGAAGCCGCTGGGCGCGGATACCGCCGAGGCGGAACAGTTCCTCGCCGCCTGCCGGACGCGCAACATCCTGGTGCAGGTCAACCTGCCGCGACGCGCCGACCCGAGCCATCGGGCCCTTGCCGACGGCGGCCTGGCAGACGCGATCGGACCGGTCCAGGGCGCGTTCCTGCTTTACGGCAACGGGCTCGCCAACAATGCGACGCACATGGTCGACCTTGCCCGCATGCTGCTCGGCGAGGTTGCCAGCGTGCAGGTGCCCGCGGGCCTGGAGGGCCGCCGCGAGGGGCCGCTGGCCGACGATACCAACATCCCTTTCGTGTTGCGTCTGGCATCGGGCGTGGCGGTCATGGCCCAGCCGCTGGCCTTCGCGCATTACCGCGAGAATGCTCTCGATATCTGGGGCGAGCGGGGACGGCTCGCCATCCTGCAGGAGGGGCTGCGCATCGCCCGCTTTCCGCGCCGCGACAACCGCGCCATGTCGGGCGAGCGGGAAATCGCGAACGACGCGCCGGACTGGGAAACCAGCAGCATCGGCTCGGCCTTCCGGGCGGTCTACGACGACGCGATCGCCGCCCTGGCTGCGCACCGCGATCCGGCAAGCACGGGCGAGAACGCGCTGGCAACGGCGCGGGTCATCGAGGCCGTGCGTCGCTCGGCAGGAACCGGGGAAACGGTGAACCTGTGACCGGACGCCTGCTGATCCACGTCGAAGACCCGGGCGCCGCGAACTGGGTCGTCGCGCTCGTGCCGGCGCTCAAGACGGCGGGGCGCGGCTTCGAAATCGTCTGCGAGGCAGGGGTCAGCGACTACCTGTCGGCGCGCGGTGTGTCGGCGGATATCCTGGCCTCCGACGTTTCTCCCGCTGAACTGCTCGACGAGCGGCAACCGGAAGCGATCCTCGCCGGCACGTCGGAAAACCTTGACAGCCGCGCGCTGGCCCTGATCGACGCAGCGCGGAAACGTGGCCTCCCGACGGCGGCGTTCGTCGACCAGGGTGGCAACGCGGAGCACCGGTTCCGCGGGCGAACCGACGACCCGCTGGCCCATGCGCCGGACTGGCTGTTTGTCCCGGACCGGGATTGCGCCGATGCCTTCGAGGGCCTGGGCTTCAAGGGATCGCGGCTGGTCGTCTCGGGCAACCCGCATCTCGACCGTGCGCGCCAGGTGGCGGGCGAACTCGCGGCGGAAGGCCGCGCCGCCGTCCGCCGCCGCGTCGCACCCGACGCGCCGACCGACCGTCCGCTGGTCGTGTTCCTTGCCGAGATCGGTTACGTCGTGAATCCCGAGGGACCCGACTGGGAACGGGAGCTGCAGTTCACCGGGCGCGACGGCACGGCACCGCGCGCCGCGCGTATCCTGGAAGAAGTGCTCGACGCGCTGAACGGCGTGGACCCGTCTCCCTGGATCGTCTTGCGGTTGCACCCCAAGAACACTGCCGACGAATTCGCAGCCTATGCGGGTGAAGTCGACGCTGTCAGTGCCGGCGGCGATCCCCTTGCCCTGCTCTGGGCGGCCGACCTGGTCGTCGGGATGTCGAGTTCCCCGCTGGAAGAGACCCACGCGATGGGCCGGCCCGCATTGTCCGTCCTGCCGCACCCGGCCGAGCGCAAATGGCTGGCAGGGCTTGCCTCGGGCGCCATTGCCTGCGTCGAGACCCGTGACGACCTCCGTCGCATCCTGCCGGGCATGCTGAACCGGATCGACAGCAGACACGAGGTCGCGATCCCGTCGCCCGCTGCACCGCGGATCGTCGCGGCGCTCGACGACATCCGGGCCGCCGCGTGACCGCTACACCGACCATCACCTCCGAACGGCTGGTGCTCCGCCCGTTCTCGGAGGAGCACCTGACCGAACGCTACGTGGCCTGGCTCAACGATCCCGAGGTCGTGCGCTTTAGCGAGCTCCGCCACCGCGCGCACAGCATGGAAGATTGCGTCCGTCATCTCGCAGCGCTTCGTGAGTCCGACCACATGTTTTGGGCCATCGAGCTGAGGGCCGCCCCGCACACGCACATCGGGAACGCCTCGGCCTATTTCGACCTGCCCAACCGGGTTGCCGAAGTCTCCATTCTTCTGGGTGACCGTGCCATGCGCGGGAAGGCGCTCGGCAGCGAAGCCTGGTGCACGGTCGTCGACTATCTCGCAACCTCGGACGACGTGCGCATGGTCGAGGCCGGCACGATGTCGACGAACACGGCAATGTTGAAACTTTTCGAACGAAGCGGAATGGAAATCACCGGCCGCCAGCCCGGCCGGTTTCTGCTCGACGGCTGCCCCGTCGATCTTGTCACCGCACGCCGCCTCGCGGACGGGGTGCGTCCATGAAGTACTGCAAGGTGTGCATCGAGCCAAACACGCGTCCCGACGCGGATTTCGATGAAACGGGCATCTGCATGCCGTGCCGTTACGCCGCCGAGGCGTCCGCGATCGACTGGGACGCGCGCCGCCGCGAACTCGAAGAGATCGCAGAGTGGGCAAAATCGACGAACGTGTCCGGCTACGACTGCATCATCCCGGTCAGCGGCGGCAAGGACAGCCATCGGCAGGCGCTTTACTGCCGCGACGAGCTCGACCTGAAGCCATTGCTGGTTTCCTGCGCCTACCCGCCGGAGGAACAGACCGACCGGGGCGCGGCGAACATCGCGAACCTCATCGACCTCGGTTTCGACTGCATCTATGTGAGTCCGGGCCCGGAGACCTGGCGCCGCGCGATGCGGGTCGGGTTCACCCGGTTCGGGAACATCTACAAGTCGACCGAGCTGCCGCTGTATGCGGCGACGCCCAAGGTCGCCATCGCCTACCATATCCCGCTCGTGGTCTACGGAGAGAACCCGGCGATCTCCTGGGGCGGTGCCGGCGGCTCGCTCGACGGCGATGCCAACCGGCTGAAGTACTCGAACACGCTGTCCGGCGGTGACATGTCCTGGCTGCTCGACGCCGCCTTCGATCCCGACGATCTCTACTGGTACACCTACCCGTCCGACGAGGACATCGACCGGGCCCGCCTTCGGCTGATCTACCTCGGTTACTACATGGACGACTTCAACGACTTCGTGAACGGGCCGGTCTCGGTCGCCGCGGGCCTGACCTGCCGCGAAGGGGCTGACGCGGACCCCGAGCAGACGGGCAACCTCGAGGTGTTCGACGCGCTCGACTGCGATTTCCTGTCGGCCAACCAGATGATCAAGCGGATGAAGTTCGGGTTCGGCAAGGTCTCCGAACAGTGTTCGATGGCAGTCCGGTGGGGCCGGATGGACCGCGCCGAGGCGGTGGACAAGACAACCCGGTACGACGGCCGCTGCGCACCGCGCTTCATCCGGGCGTTCTGCGAGTTCACGGGTCTCACCGAGGACGAGTTCTGGGACGTGGCCGAGAGTTACCGCAATCCCGACATCTGGGAGCGCGACGGAAACGAATGGAAGCTGAAGCAACCACCCGAATGAGCGCCCCCGTCGTCATTGTCGACTATGGCATGGGCAACATCGCGTCCGTGCGCAATGCCCTGGCGGCGCTGGGCGTCCCGGCCTCGCTCTCGTCGGATCGCATGGACCTTGCGGCGGCAGAGGCCATCGTGCTGCCAGGCGTCGGCGCCTTCGGCGAGGCCATGGCCAACCTGCACAGCCTCGATCTCGTCGGCCCGCTGACCGAACAGGTGGTTGGCAATGCCAAGCCGTTCCTGGGAATCTGTCTCGGCATGCAGCTGATCGCGGAGCGTTCCGAGGAGCAGGGCGACCACGAAGGGCTCGGCTGGATCCCGGGCGCCGTCGTTCCGATCCCGCCGCGCGACGGTTTCGCGGTCCCGCATGTCGGCTGGAGCGAACTGGCCTTCGGGCCGGACGATCCCGCGTTCGCGCGCCTCGACCGGGAGTCCTGCTTCTACTTCGACCACTCGTTCACCCTGCGGACCGAGTCCGGACTGGTCCGCGCGACAGCGGACTACGGGGTCCCGCTGACGGCGGTCGTCGGTCGCGCAAACATCATCGCGACCCAGTTCCATCCCGAGAAAAGCCAGCGATCCGGACTGAAGTTCCTGCGCAACTTCACCAACAGATTCGCGGCACGCCAGGCCGCCTGATGAGCACCAAGCGGCGCATCATCGCAAGCCTCGTCCTGCGCGACGGCATCGTCGTACAGTCGATCGGCTTCGAGCGCTTCCTGCCGGTAGGTCGCGCCGACATCGCCGCGCGCTTCCTCGACGACTGGGGTGTGGACGAGATCGTCCTGCTCGACATCCGCGCCAGCGCCGAGGCGCGACGGATCGATCTGGCCACCGTGGAGGCGGTCGCAGCATCCTGCCGGGTGCCCTTGACGGTCGGAGGAGGCATCCGGTCGGTCGAGGACGTACGCGACCTGATCCGCGCCGGAGCCGACAAGGTCTCGCTCAACAGGGCCGCGCTCGAAACGCCCGAGCTGATCGGCGCCGCTGCCGAGCAGTTCGGCGTCCAGTGCATCGTCGCCTCGATCGACGTGCGGCGTCTGGCGAACGGGAAGGCGCATGTCTTTGCCGACGGCGCACGGCGGGACACCGGCCTCGACGCCGCCGACTTCGCGCGCAGCTGCGCCACCGCCGGAGCAGGCGAGATCCTGTTGAACGCGGCCGACCGTGACGGTCTGCGGAACGGATACGACCTCGACCTGGTCGAGGCGGTCGCGAACGCCGTCAACATCCCGGTCATCGCACTCGGGGGCGCGGGGCAGCCAAGTCACTTCGTCGACCTGCTGTCCTCGACCGGTGCTTCGGCCGCGGCGGCGGCCAACATGCTCCACTACAGCGAGCATTCCGTGGCCGCGATCAAGTCCGTGCTGCGCAACGCCGGGCTGGACATCCGGCTCGACAGCCGATCGGACTACCGCCATGTCCCGTTCCTCGCCGACGGTCGTCTCGACCGGCGCCCGGAGGCGGAACTGGCAGACGAGATTTTCGAGTACATCCCCAAAGAGATCATATGAAGTACTGCGTACGGTGCCTGTATCCCGCCAACCACCCGCTGCACCTCACCTTCGACGAGGACGGCGTTTGCAGTGGCTGCCGGGTGCACGAGGAAAAGGACGAGCTCGACTGGACGGCCCGCGCCGACATGCTCGAGACGATTCTTGCCCGCTACCGTGGCAAAGCGCCGGGCAAGTTCGACTGCGTGGTGCCGGTCAGCGGCGCGCGGGACTCCTTCTTTATACTGGACCTTCTGGTCCGGCGGTTCGGCATGAACCCGCTGCTTGTGAACTACAACCGCCAGCACAACACGCCGCGGGGCATCCGCAACCTGGCCTATCTTCGCACCTGGTTCGACGGCGACTTCATGCAGCATGTGGTCTCGCCGCGCCGGGTGCAGGCGATAACCCGCGAGACGATCCACCGGATCGGTTCCATGTACTGGCACGTGCTTGCCGGGCAGACCGTGTTCCCGGTCCAGGTCGCGACGCGGTTCAAGATTCCCCTGATCATCTGGGGCGCGCACCAGGGCATCGACCAGGTCGGCATGTTCTCGCACACAGATGAGGTCGAGATGACCCGAAAGTATCGATGCGATCACGACCTGATGGGGATCGAGGCCGAGGATCTTGTCGACGGGGTCGAGGGTCTCACCGAGTCCGATATGGTGCCGTACATGTACCCGCACGATCGGGAGATTTCCCGGATCGGCGTGCGCGGCATCTATCTCAACAACTACGTGCGCTGGGACACCAAGGCCCAGCACGAGGACATGCTCGCGAAGTATGACTACGAGACGGCGGAGCTGCCGCGCACCTTTGACACCTGCAACGACGTCGACTGCCAGCACCATTCGGGCCTGCACGACTGGGTCAAGTTCGTGAAATGGGGATACGGCCGTGCGAGCGATCATGCCAGCCGTGAAATCCGGCTGCGCCGCATGACCCGCGAGCAGGGGATCGAGATGGTTGCCCGCTATCAGGATGTGGCGCCGCCGGACAAGGACGCTTTTCTCGAATGGGTGGGCCTGTCCGGGTCTGATTTCGATGCTGCCATCGACCGGTTCCGCGACCCGCGCATCTGGGAAAACGACCACGGCTCCTGGACGCTGCGGGATTCGGTCCTGAACCACCGCGACGACCCTGGCGTTGATGCGGCGCGCCTGCCCCAGGCCGAGCCGTGGCAGGATTTCCCGGAAACGCCAAGCAAGGACCCGGACGCAGCGGAACAGGAATATGTCCTGATGGCACGGGGCTATTCGGACAACCACCGGGTTCGGCCACCCTGGCCGGCGCGCGCATCATGAGATCTGCAATCGCGAGGCGCTCCACAGCCGCGTTGCGCGACGCGTACGACGCCGTGCGTGCCGCGATGCCGGCTGCGCGGGCACGGGAGGCCGACGCTCTGCGGCGTCGGGCCGGCACGGTCCCCGTTCTCGACGATCTCTCCCGCCGACCGGATCTCGGGCCGGACGGCGAGCCGGCCTATTCCAATGTCCTTGTCGACGGCATGTGGGACAACCCGAACTACTGGACGAGATACGCGTTCACCCGCGCCGCGCTGGGACTGTGGCAGGGTCGCGAGACCGGTCTTGTCGGGAAGTTCAATCGCGCGCGCGTGCGCGAGACCTTCGCGCGCTTCGGTGTCGACACGGTGATCGACTTCCCGCGCGAGCGCGGACGGATCAGCCGCTTCCGGGCCGAGGCACGCGGGCTGTTGCGCGACGTGACAACGCCCGACGACATCATGCGGCTTTCACTGCCGGAGGAATTTCCGGCAGAGGTGTTCTACGACGGCCTGCTCACGCGCCAGCGGCGCGGCACCGCCGAGCCGGCCGACCCGATGCTGGTCGACTACCTCGCCGAGACACTCGCCAACATCGACACCGCGCGGCGGATCATCGAGGCCGGCGGATACGACCTGGTCCTGCTCAGCCACGCATTGAACTACGATTTCTCCGCGCTCGCCTGGTGCGCCATGCGCCGGGACATTCCCGTGGTGGTCCTGTACGGCGATTTCGGCTCCGTCCGCTTCATCCGGATCATAAAGCCGAACGACATTTTCTTCTACGTCAACGCGCCTACGCCTGATGAGATATCGGCGGCACCACCGGTCGTGCGCGCGGCGCGGACCGAAGCGGGCAGCGCCTACCTAGATTCCCGGCTTGCCGGCGACAGCGGCGACGTCGGCGCGATCTTCGCGTTCCGAGACCGGGCGGGTGACATCGACCGCAACGGGATCGCCGAACGTTTCGGATGGAACCCGGCCGCCCCCATTGTCTGCGTCTACGGCGCGAACTGGTTCGACTTCCCGCACTCGGTGGAGATGACCAACTTCCGCGACTTCCAGGACTGGATCGAGGCAACCCTGGACGTCGCCCGCGAGACGGCGGACGTAAACTGGCTGTTCAAGGCACACCCGTGCGACGACTGGTATCCCTCCTCGCGCGGCCCGACGCTGGCCGACCTGGTCGACGCGACGGCCGCGCCGAACGTGGCCGTCGTGCCCAAGGACTGGAACGGCCTCGCGCTGATGCGGGCCATCGATGCGGGCATCACCTATTTCGGCACCGTCGGGATCGAGTTGCCGTCCATCGGAACGCCCGTGATGGTCGCCGACAGCGGCTGGTACGGGACCCACGGGTTTGTCCACTATCCTGGCGACCGGGCCGCCTACCTCGACGCGCTGCGCACACCATGGTGGAAGGGCATCGACGGCACCGAGATCACCCAACGCGCCCGCGAGTTCGCCGGCTGGTATTTCGCGGGACCGGACTGGCACTGCGACTACGTCTTTCCGGACGACTCCGAACAGGAAGCGATCTGGGAATCCCTGCCCGGCTTCCTTGAGCGATTCGCGCTACAGGTCGAGCGGGAGGTCATGGGCATCCGCGACTGGATGGCATCCGGACATCGATTCTACCAGGTCCACAAGATGGCGCGTGACGCCATGGAAGACACACCGGAAAGACAGAGGACAGGCTGATGAGTGTTGTCCAACAGGCCCGCCAGGGGCTCGGCGATGCACTGCGCCGACGTTCGATCCACAAGCATCGTTCCCGGATCGGATGGCAGGACGCGCCGCGATATTCGCGATATCTCGCTCGCGCGCAAAGGGCGTTCGCGGGAGACCCTCCGGCATTGGCGCCCGGACTGGATGCAGCGCTGGCGGAGTTTCGTCGCGACGGCGCCACGAGTTTCGTCACGAGCGACACGACCGCGATTGCGCGACGGATGTTCGAGCAGGTGCGTCAGCGCGAGTCCGGTGGCGAAACCATCTGGGCCGACGACACCGAAGAGCGCGGCCAGCACAAC
>JAEPNS010000133.1:0-8017 GCA_017643325.1 Alphaproteobacteria bacterium
CGCTTCGTTAAGGCCGTGGTTCCAACCTGGAGGCAAGAATGAACTCACTCACAAGCATCGCGGACTACCGCCACAAGGCCGAGGTCGCCCCGGCGACGGAAGCCGACCACCCGTTCGTCCGGACCGACCTGGAGCGGCTGAAGCTGCGGCTCGAGGCCGAGCCGTTCGAGGAGCTGACGGTCGAGTACGACCCCCACGAGCGGATCGTCTGGTACTTCATGAACCCGTCCGCGCGCCCGAGCGTCACCCAGGGCCTGATGCGCGACGCGCGCCGGCTGCAGCGGCTGATCCAGTCGATCTGCGAGGACTGCGACCCGGCCGACCTGCCGGTGCGCTACCTCGCGGTCAGCTCGCGCATTCCCGGGATCTTCAACCTGGGCGGCGACCTGTCGCTGTTTGCGAGCCTGATCCGCTCCCGCGACCGGGACGCGCTGGTGCGCTACGCGCGCGGGTCGATCGACGTGGTCCACGCCAACGCCACCAACCTTGACCTGCCGATCGTGACGGCCTCGGTCGTCCAGGGCGACGCGCTGGGCGGCGGCTTCGAGGCGGCGCTGTCGTCGAACTTCATCGTCGCGGAGAAAAGCGCCAAGTTCGGCCTGCCCGAGGTGCTGTTCAACCTGTTCCCCGGCATGGGCGCCTACTCCTTCCTCGCACGCCGGATCGACCCGGCCGAGGCGGAGAAGATGCTCCTCAGCGGGCGCATCTACACCGCCGACGAGCTCTACGAGAAGGGCGTCGTCGACATGGTCGCCGAGGACGGCCAGGGCGAGCAGGCCTTCCTCGACCATGTGATCAAGCACGGCCGGCAGTTCGTCTCGCACCGCTCGATCTACAAGGTGCGCGGCATCGTGAACCCGATCAGCTATGACGAACTCGTGCGCGTCACCGACGTGTGGGTCGACGCGGCGCTGGCGATCAGCGAGGAGGATCTGAGCCGGATGGAGCGGCTCGCCGCGGCGCAGGACCGCCGCTGGGCGAAGAAGGGCTAGCGCCGAACCCCTCCGTTTTGGCCCGAACCGACGGCACCGGGAGCGGACGCGCACCCGGCCCGCCGGCGTACACCTGCCCGTCCACACCGGGCCGGTGCGCGGCGTCACGCGGCGCCTGCCCTTGCCTCCGGCAGGCGCCGCGCGCGTGCGCGGAACATGTTGGATTCTCAGTGTAGCCGGTCGGATTCCCGGACGGACTCGACCGCTTCCTCCAGCGCCTCGCTCACCAGCCCGAACTCCGTGCGCAGCCGCTCGAGCATCTCGCGCCCGCGGGTCTGCACCTCGTCGGGGCGCAGGTCGTAGAGGTCGCGCGTGATTCCGTGCAGGCGCGTCGCACCGACATGGGCGGCGCTGCTGCGCAACGCATGGGCGTGCTCGCGCACGCTGCCGATATGGCCGAGCTCGATGGCCATCGAGAGCGAGTCGATGATCGCCTGGCCGTCGGTGAGGAAGTCCGAGATCACGCCGGTGAAGAAGGTCTCGTCGCCGCCCAGCGCGCGCAGGCTCTCGATCGCGTGCAGGTCCACCGGCGAATCCGGGACCACCTGCAGGCGCGGATGGGCGACCACGACGGGCATGTCGGCCTCGGAGGCTCCCGGCGCTTCGGTGCGCGGCGCGCCTTCGGTGCGGCGGCCGTGCTTCGCGATCATCGCGTCGAGCAGCTCGAGCAGGACGCGCGCCTCGACGGGCTTGGTCACCACGGCGTCCATGCCCGCCTCCATGCATTCCTCGCGGGTGTCGAGCGTGGCGTCGGCGGTGAGCGCGATGATCGGCAGGTAGGGTTCGTCCATGTGCGCGAAACGGAAATGCTTGGTCGTCTCCGGCCCGCTGAGGCCGGGCATGTTGACGTCCATGATCGCCACGTCGAATTCGCGTGCATCGAGCGCGTCGAGCGCGGCATCCCCGCTGTCGACCACGAAGGCGCGGTGCCCGGCGCGGGTGAGAATCTTCGAGATGACCTTGCGGTTGACCACATTGTCCTCGACGACCAGCACGGAGAGGTCGCGCACGGCGCCCTTGCGCTCGAGCAGACTGCGCTCCTCCTCGGCCGCAGCGTGGCCGGCCGAGCCGACGATCGCGTGCGCCATCCGCAGCGCGCGGAACAGCATGGTCTCGTCCACCGGCGTGCGCAGCCGCGCCACCGGCGGCGGCAGGCCCGGCGCGCGTGCGGCGTTCGGATCGCTCATGTAGACCATCGCAGGCTCGCGGTCGCCGGTCTCGGCCAGGATCCGCCGGACCGCGTCTTCCGCATCGTCCCAGCCGGTGTCGAGCAGGACCACGGGCCGCCGCGCACCGCGCGTCAGCCCGTTGAGAAGGCGCGAGATGGACTCGTCGGCGGACTCCATCGCCGCCGCGTCGATCCCCCAGCGCATGAGGGTGGAATCGATCCCGGAGAAGCGCTCGATCGTCGAGGAGAGCAGGAACACCTGGTCGGGGTCGAAGGAGAGCGAGACGTGCGGCTGTTCCTCCGCCGGAACCGATTCCAGGTCGAGGTCGAACCAGAAGCGGCTGCCCGAACCGGCCTCGGACTCGACACGGATATCACCGCCCATATGCGCGACGAGCTGGCGCGAAATCGTCAGGCCGAGCCCGGTGCCCCCGTAGCGCCGGGTGACGGAATTGTCGGCCTGGGTGAAGCTGTCGAAGATGGTGGCGAGATACTCCGCCGGAATACCGATCCCGGTATCCTCTACCTCGAAGCGGATCCGGTTCCGGGTACCGGTCGCGGAGACCGAACTCACCCGCAGGACAACACTCCCGGACTCGGTGAACTTCACGGCGTTCGCGACCAGGTTGACCAGCACTTCCTGGAGATGATCGGCGTCACCGACCAGATCCGGCGGCACCGACGGCGACACCGTCACCGACAGGCGCAGGCCCTTCGCGAGCGCCTGCGGCCGCATGATCGAGTCGACACCGGCGACCGCGCCGTAGAGGTCGAAGCTGCGTGCCGCGATGTCGACATGACCGGACTCGATCTTGGAGAAGTCCAGGATCTCGTTGACCTGGGACAACAGACTGCGCGCCGCCGTCCGGATGGTCCGTGCCATGTCATACTGCTCGGCATCGAGCGGCGTCTCGCGCAGCAGGTCACCCGTGCCGATGATCGCATTGAGCGGCGTGCGCAACTCGTGGCTCATCGCCGCGAGGAAACGGCTTTTCGCCTCGTTGGCGGCCTCCGCTTCGGTGATCGCGAGCCGCAGCTTCACGACCAGCGTCGAGACATAGGCGGGGAGTACGATCAGCGCGATGATCAGGCCGATCGAAAGCGGCAGGTTCGTGTACCAGTACGGCGTCATGACAACCGCGGCGGTGAAGCCGACAACGCTGATCACCGCCGAGATCACCAGGTAGCGAACGCCGTAGCGGAAACCGTTGCCGAACGTGACCCAGAGATAGGCGAAATAGCAGGGCACCATGACCTGCGGGCTGAGATGCATCAGCGCCGACAGCATGCCGACATCGGCCAGGTTCGCGATGATCCGACGCGTGACCGAAACCGCCGGCCGATGCCAGATCGCCATCAGCAGCAGCCACGAGATCACCATGCCCGCCGCGACGACAACGGCGGAGAAGGTGATATCGGTGTCGCCCGGGCGGGCGATCTCCAGAACGTAGAGATAGATCAGGATCCCGGCCACGAGCCCGAGCCGCACCATGATCTGTTCGGCTTCGCTGTCGGGCCGGTCGGCCAGGCGCCGGACCGACGCCCGGAGGCCGATGGCCGTCGCGTGGGCGGCAAGCCAGGCCGGCAACGCCACGAGCAGCGTGAGCACGCCATAGCCGATCCACGGCGACACGACACCCTCGATACGCGGCAACGTCACGACCGCGAAGCCCACCGCCGCGATGAGGCCCGACACGACGGCGACGATGACCCCGATACGGAACTTCCGCCCCGCGGCATCCGTGTCGGCCGGCGCGGCGGGAGCGCTGCTTGTGGCTGAAGATGTCCGGGGCGCCCGTGTCATCGAAGCGGGGTGCGCAGCCTACTCGGCGGCCTGTCCGTCCGCGCCGGTGGGCGTCGCGCGGCTCGCCGGGAACACCAGCGAAATCGCCGCCCCCTCACCGAGCCGGCTGTGGATGTCCACATGACCGCCATGCATCTCGATCATCGACTTGACCAGCGACAGCCCGAGCCCCGTGCCCGCGTTCGTGCGCGACAACGCGTTCTCCACCTGGCCGAAGGGCGAGAGGATCGTTTCGTGGTCGCTCTCCGCAATCCCGACGCCGGTATCGGTCACTGTGAGACGGATCGCGCCGTTCTCGTCCTGGCAACTGCTCACCGTGATCCGCCCTCCCTCGTGTGTGAACTTCGAGGCGTTCGACAGCAGGTTGAGGAGCATCTGCCGGACCATTCGCTCGTCCGCGATAACATCGGGGAGGCCGTCCGCCAGCGCGGTGTCGAGATTCTGGCCCGCCTGCCCGGTCTTTTCCGCAACGATGCGCACGACGGAATTGACGACACGGTTGAGATCGGTCGGCCGTTCCACAAGCTGCCACACCCCGGTCTCCAGACGGGAGACGTCGAGGATGTCGTTGAGGATCGCGAGCAGATGCTTGCCGCTCTCATGGATGTTGTTGGCATAGTCGCGGTACCGCGAATCCTCATGCGGTCCGAAGCTCTCCTCCGCCATCACCTGGGCGAACCCCATGATGTGGTTGAGTGGCGTGCGCAACTCGTGGCTCAGGTTGGCCAGGAACTCGGTCTTGTTCCGGTTCGCCGCCTCGGCCTGATCCTTCGCCTCACGCAGCACCTCCTCGGCGCGGCGGTGTGCCGAGACCTCGGTCGTGACATTCAGGACCTCGATGGCACCGGTCGAGCTGACGAAGGGCAGTTTCACGGTTTGCAGCCACTGGCGTTCACCGAACACGTCGGACGTCGACACCTCCGGCATGTCCTTGGCCTTGCCCGAGCGCAGCACCTCGTCGCTGGCGTCACGATCCTCGCGCACGCGGGTCTCGTCATCGAGGTAGTCGCCGAGAGACTTCCCGACCATCTGGTCCGGTGTGGTGTGATAGGCCCGCGCGAAGGCCAGGTTGGCCAGCGTGATCCGGTGTTCCTCGTCGGTCGCGTAAATCCAGTCCGGGATATTGTCGATGATCACACCCAAGTGGCTGCGCTGGCGCTGGGCGACCCGCTCGACCTCCTTGCGGTCGGTGATGTCCATCGCGACGGTCACCACGCCGGTCACTTCCTGTTCGGTGCCGAGCAGCGGCGACTTCACGGTCAGATAGGTGCGCATGCCTCCATCGGGGCCGGAAATCTCTTCCTCGAAGGTGAGGAAGTCGTCGCTGCCGTCATAAAGGCGCGCATCGAGAGCCCGGTGCCGATTGGTGTCCCCTTCCGAGAGGCCGGCGGCACGCTCCATGCCGACCATGTCCTGCGGCGTCGTGCCGAGGCGCTTGGCGGCGGACGAGTTCGCGAAGAGAACCTTGCCGTCGCGGTCCGTGGCGCAGACCAGAGCCGGGACCGCGTCGATCAGCTGGCGGAGCATCTCCCGGGATTCGCGGAGCTCTTCCTGGTGCACGAGATTGTCGTTCGCGAGCCGCCGCTCCAGCGAACGCGTGCGGCGATGAATGATTTTTTGCTGGTTGCGCATACGCAGGAAATTGCGCACGCGCGCCTTGAACTCCTGATGATCGACCGGGCTGATCAGGAAGTCGGTCGCGCCGGCTTCCAGCGCGCGATAGCGGTATGACCGGTCCTCGTAGATCGTCACGACAATCACGGGCACGTCGTAGCACAGCGGCTGTGCCCGGAACTGGCGCGTGAACTCCGCACCGTCCATCCCCGGCATCTTGAAGTCGGTGACAACCAGATCGGGAGTGTTCTCCGTCGACCACGCAATCGCCTCGCGTGGATCGGCGAAGGTGTGGACAACGGCTTCCTCGTCGGCCTGGCTTGCGAGCCGGCTGAGAACGTGCCGGTTCGTCACCCGGTCATCTATAACCAAAACTGTAGACATAGCCTTATTTTACAACGTTTTAGCACGAGTTACGAACGTGATTATCAAGCCTTCTTATTCGCGGAAAACGGGTTTCCGGCCGGTGTCCGGGAAACAGCCAAAACGTCCGCGACTTCAGCTCGTTAGCAAGTCCCTGCCCTGCTGATACCGTCAATGTGTTAACACTTCGCTAACCATTACGAAACGCCGCCCCGAATCGCCAAAGCCCGAAATGTTTCAAGACGATATCCTGATTCTCGACACGGCTACGAAGCTCGGCAGGTCCGCTCTCGGGAAGGTCGCGATCGCGGCGTCCCATGGTGGCGTCTACGCCGGTTATCTCGCGGCGCGCAACGGGGTTCGCGGCGTGATCCTCCACGACGCGGGAATCGGGAAGGACGAGGCCGGCATTTCCTCTCTCCCGTACCTCGACGGTCTTGGAATCGCCGGTGCGACCGTCGATTTCCGGACCGCGCGCATCGGCGACGGCGCCGGGATGGCCAAAACCGGTACGATCAGTCATGTGAACGCGACCGCGCGCGGTGCGGGCTGCGTGCCCGGACAATCGTCGATGGAGTGCGCAAGCGCGATGCTGTCGGTCCGCGTGACGGGTGGTGAGATTCCCGGATATGACGAGGCCCGCTTCGTGCTGCGCGACGCGCCGGGCGAACCGAAGGTGATCGGCTGCGATTCAACCTCGCTGGTGAAACCCGAAGACGAGGGAGACATCGTCGTCACCGCTTCCCACGGGGACCTGCTCGAGACCGCACCGAGCTGGGGCGACCGGCCGGATGTGCTGGCGGCGATCTTCAACGATGCCGGCTCGGACAACCCGACCCGTCTGCCCGACCTGGACACGCGCGGCATTGCCGGCGCGACCGTGTCGGCCGACAGCGCGCGCATCGGAGATGCACGGTCCACCTACGCGGACGGCGTCATCTCACACATCAACGAGAGCGCGCGCGCCCGCGGCGCGCAGGTGCGGATCACGTGCAGGGAGTTCGTCGAGCGGATGATCGAGAGTGCGCGGAAGGCGTAGGGCGAGCTTGTAGAGAACGAGCTGTCGCCCTACCCAAGCATTTCCCTCACCCGCGCCGCGATGCGGTCGGCCTTGATCTTGTAGGCCTCCTCCAGCGGGATCGAGAACGGGATGGGGATGCGTTCGCCGCCGAGGCGGGCGACGGGAATGCCGAGTTCCTCGGCGACCTCGGCCGCGACCTCGCCGCCGAACCCGCCGACCCGCACGGCTTCATGCACGACGAGCAGCCTGCCCGTGCGGGCCGCCGACGCCAGCACCGTATCGCGGTCCCACGGCCACAGGGTGCGCAGGTCGATCACCTCGACGGACACACCGTCCGCCGCGAGCTGCTCGGCGGCCTCCAGCACAACACCCACCTGCGCCGACCAGCTCACGATGGTCAGGTCGTCGCCATTGCGAACAATCTCGGCAACCCCGAGCGGCAAGCCGGAATCATCCTCCTCGTCGACCTCGCCCTTCATGCCCCAGAGGCCCTTGTGCTCCATGTAGACGACCGGGTCGTCGCAACGGATCGACGCCTTCAGCAGCTGCCGGTTGTTTGCGGGGGTCGACGGCGTGACGACCACGAGGCCCGGTACATGGGCAAACCAGGCTTCCGGCGACTGGGAGTGCTGGGCCGCGATGCCGCCGCGAATGCCGATGGGCATCCGCGCCACCATCGGCACGCGCGCCTGGCCGCCGAACATGTAGCGGATTTTCGCGGCCTGGTTCACCAGTTCGTCGACGGCGCACATGCCGAAGTCCGAAAAGCGCAGTTCCGCAATGGGCCGCGTGCCCGCCAATGCCGCGCCGACGGCTGCACCCATGATGGTCGATTCCGATATCGGCGTATCCACGATCCGGTCTTCGCCGAATTCGGCCTGCAGGTCGGAGTACTGTCCCGCCATGCCGCCCTCGTAACCGAGATCCTCGCCCAGTGCCCAGACCGTCGGGTCGCGGCGCATTTCCTCCCGCAAGGCGAGCCGGGCGGCCTGCGCGTAGCTCATCTCGCTCATCGGGCCGCTCCCGGCATGCGAGGCGCCCCGACGTCCTGCACA
>JAEPNS010000133.1:8027-8278 GCA_017643325.1 Alphaproteobacteria bacterium
GGATCCGGCCACGGCGCGTTCTTCGCGTCCTCGACATAGCCCGCGATCTCGTCCGTCACCTCGTTGCGCATCGCGTCGATCTCCTCGCGCGAGAAACCGTTGTCGAGCAGCCAGCTCTCGATGCGCCCGATGGGTTCGTGCTTGAGGGCCTCCTCAACCTCCGCCGGGTCCCGGTATCCCGCGTCGTCGTGGGCAAAGTGGCCGCGCAGGCGGTAGGTCATGGCCTGGATGAGCTGGGGGCCCGAACCGTT
>JAEPNS010000134.1 GCA_017643325.1 Alphaproteobacteria bacterium
ATCGTCCTGGATCGCCTGGATGTAGACGTCCTCTTCCTTGGCCGGGTTGGTGTCGTCGAACCGCAGGTGGCACCGGCCGCCGAATTCTTCGGCGATGCCGAAGTTCAGGCAGATCGACTTGGCATGTCCGATATGGAGATACCCGTTCGGCTCCGGCGGGAAGCGGGTGACAACCTGCGCATGCAGCCCCGAATCGAGGTCGGCGCGCACCCGTTCGCGGATGAAATCGGTCGGGCCGTCGGCGGCCTTGTCTTCAACGGATTCGTTCATGGTCTCGACATCGTGCTGGGCGCGCACTGTCTGCCAGAATTCGACGGGCCCGCCAAGGTTCGCGGCCGCGAAAAGCAAACGGCCCGGCACATGGGCCGGGCCGCTGCAAATGCCTCGTGCCGCCTACGGGCTGACGTGGTGGATGAACTCCATCGGCGCGGGCTCGCCCCACTGGGAGTTCAGGCCTTCCTCGGCAGGGACGTAGCGGGTTCCGTAGTCCTTGTTCAGCGTGTCGGAATCCGCCCAGTGCTCATGCACCCGGCCCCACGGATCCTTCCAGTAGTCATAGATCTGGCTGCCCAGGACGTGGCGGCCGATGCCCCACACATGCTCGTAGTCGCCGGTGTCGCGAAGATGCTCGTGGCCCATCATCACATCGTCGAAGTCGGGCACCTCGAACGAAATATGGTTCAGGCCGGCCTTCTCGTTGCTGACATACAGGAAGACATGGTGGTCGACGAAATCCTTGCCCGCGTCGATGCGGTTGAAGCTGGCAATGATCTTGTCCTTGTCGTCCTCGACATACACCTCGTCGGACGGGATCAGGCCGATATGGTGCCGGATCCAGGCCGTGCATTCTTCCATCTTCGGCGTGCCGAGGACGCCGTGGCCGATCCGCATCACGTGTGCCGGGCCTTTCTCGTGGCGCCAGAGCTCACCGCCGCGGGCGTACTTGTCGATGTTACCGAAGTTGTAGATCGGGCGCTCGACCGGGATCTCGGCAACTTCCTCGACGCCGTGCACGACCTCGATGGTGTAGCCGTTCGGCTCGGTCAGGCGGACCCGCTTGCCGCCGCCGGGCTCGTCGATATCCTCGACGTCGGAGGCGCTTTCGGCCTCCTTGGCCAGCTTGTGCAGGTCGTCCTCGCTCTGCGCACGGAACGCCAGGCTGATGAAGCCCTCATCGCCCTTTTCGGTCACGTGGATATGGTGGCTCGACCCGGTGCCGCGCATGAAGAGCTTGTCGTCGGTGCGGTCGGCGCGGATCATGCCGAAACGGGTCAGGAATTCCTCCTGCTTGTCGAGGTCGGGAGAGCGCAGGCGCCCCCATGCAATATCCGCGACGCGGATGATCGGTTCGGTCATGTATGTCTCCTCCTGCCTGTGCCAAACTGCAGTGGCATTTTGTGTCACTCTAATGGAAAGCGTGCCGCGCGCGAAAGCCTGCGACGCCGCCGGTTCTACTGTCCATACGGTACCGTATGGTATTGCCTGCCGGAATACATGTCAATACGTTCGCGTATGTAAGCGGGGGTTCGATGGCCAAGGCAAAGCGTGACGACGCGCAGGATCGGGATTCCTGGCTGGCGGAAGCACTCGAAATGCTGCGTGAGGGCGGCGTGGACCAGGTCAAGGTCGAGCCGCTTGCGCAGCGCCTCGGGGTCACGAAGGGCAGTTTCTACTGGCATTTCAAAAACCGCGACGACCTGCTGAGATCGCTGCCCGAATTCTGGGCCCGCAGCCAGACGGACCCCGTCCTCGAGGTTGCGTCGCGCACGGAAGGTGGACCCCTCGACAAGATGCGCGCGCTGCTGGAATTCCTCGCGCGCGAGGATCCCGACCGCTACGACAACGCGATGCGTGCGTGGGCGCAGTTCGACGAGGATGTCGCGAGCGCGGTGAAAGAGATCGATGAACGGCGGATGGCGACGGCGCGTACACTGTTCGAGGAAGCCGGTTTGAGGCCGGAAGACGCCGCGTTCCGGGCCCGTCTCTGGTACTTCTACGACGTCGGGGAGCACGTTACCGGCGATACGCCGGCCGATATCGAGGAACGGTTGTCGCGCGCCGCGCACCGCATGAAACTGCTGACCTCCGATCTGCGTTGAGTGCGTTTCTAGCTTGCCATCTGCAGGCCGGGCGTTGATGCGTCGATACCGAAGACACCCAGTAAACAATCCAGCAACTGGCGATGTTGGTCGCTGACGATCTTTGGTCCGGTGCGGCGCAACTGATCGTTAAGCAGGTTGATGGCGTGAGCATTGGAACTCAGGCATGCCGCGAGCGTGACATAGTGTTGATCCGCATCAGCAAGGAACTCCTTGAATCCTGCGGGCTTTCCGTCATCGATGAACTCGCGGTAGCTGTCTTCGTAGGTTTGTAAGGTCTCGACAATGCTCACATAGTTCTCGCGCAAGCGGGCGCGCAGGAGTCGTAGTTCGCGCTTTATCTGGTCCTTGGTCTCGTTGCGCAGGCCTGCAAAGTCCGTCGGTAGAGACGCTTTTGGGTTTCCAACCCATTTGAAGAGTTTGCGCAGTTCCGGCTCGACCGTTGAGAACTGTACCTGGTAGTAGCAAATAGCTTTCCAGGCAAAAAACAGTTCCGGGGCGCGTTCAGGGGGCATGTCCATGCCGTGCACGAAGTCCTCGATTCCATCTATGTCGCGCGCTTCCCAGATCTTCTTCAGGAAGTTCGAGACGTGTTTCTCGATCTTCTCGCCTGCGTCTCCTTCGCCAAGGCCGAGCGCCTTACGCACCAGCGCTTCGATCTTGCGCCGAATGGGTGTCTGAATCCGCTCCCACTCGTCCAGCGAGATATTGAAGTAGGCCGGGTTAAGTTGTCCCTCGATTCCACGCTGTTGCGTTTTGCACTTCAGCAGGAACGGATCCAGGGTTGGGAGCGAGTCGACCATCTCGAGCATGTCGCGATCCCACCTATAGTCTTCGATACGGGATTTATCGGCAGGATCCATACCGCACTTGTGCTGAAGCTTCTCGGCGATCTGAGCGTCGCTGGTGAGGATAGAGTCACCGCCTTCGTAGATGTTCTCGTGGTTGTACGGGAAGTAGACGAGCGTCTCGATGCCGAAGACCCGTTTGCCGCGTACAACGTGGGATTCTACGACTTTGAAAACGATCGAATGGTTCAGGTAGCGGTTTCGGAACATCGGTCCGGCCGGATCGTTCGCCGAGATTTCCTCCGCGATGCGCGCGACGTCTTTTGTCGTCTCGAAGCAATTCAGGGTCGATGTACGGCCGACATCGATTGCGCGTGCGAGCTGCGCCCGGTCCATGCTCATGTCATTTTCCCACCGGTTTGGCGATGCCGGTATTCAACCGCCAAAATCTTGAGGATTTCTGAACCCGTGCGAAGGGCGAAGTGCCTGTTTTGGCGACGAACGCCTTGATATACCGGCGCGAAATGCCGACAATCGACACATTCGCAGGTGGAGGAATTATGCGCGGACCTCACGATTACGGCGGGCTTCCGGCAGGCCCGGTCGATCCAGACAAGCACGAACACGATCCCACACACTGGGAGAAGACGGTCGACGCCCTGATGATGCTGATCTTCGACCAGAAGCGCCGTCTCGCGCGGGTCGATGAGTCCCGGCGGATGCAGGAAGCGCTCGGCGAGGACTATCACAAGTTCCCCTACTACGAACGCTGGCTGCAGGCAGTGACCTGGCTGATGCTCGAGAAGGGCGTGTTCACGGCGGAGGAACTCGAGGCGAAGCAGGGCGAGGTCCGCACGCGTCTGGAGGCCGAACGCAATGGAGCCTAAATACAAACCGGGCGACAAGGTGCGCATCCTGCAGCGCAACCAGCCGGGACACGTGCGCACGCCCATCTATGTGCGCGGCAAGACCGGCATCATCGAGCGCATCGTCGGTTCCTTCCCGAACCCGGAAACGCTGGCCTACGGCGACACCGGACTGCCCTACAAGATGCTCTACCGGGTCAACTTCCGGCAGGCCGAGTTGTGGGACGACTATGACGGCCCGGCGGACGACACCCTCGAGATCGAAATCTACGAACACTGGCTGGCGCCCGCGTAGGGCGGCCCGAAAGCGGCGGATCCATGAGCGAACATCATCACGACCACGACCATCCCACCCACACCCATGACGGTAAGCCGATCCAGGAGGATCCGTTGCCGCCCCTGGAGGCGCAGATCCTCGAAACCTCGGTCCGCGAACTGCTGATTGAGAAGGGGGTTGTCTCGGCCGACGAGATCCGGCGCGCCATCGAGGCCATGGAGACCCGGGGCGAGGCGCTCGGCGCCAAGATTGTTGCACGCGCCTGGACCGACCCGGACTTCAAGGAAAAGCTGCTGCACAACAGCGACGATGCGCTGATGGAATTCGGGATCAACATGAGCCCGATGGAGCTCTGCGTCGTCGAGAACACGGACGACGTGCACAATATGGTCGTGTGCACTCTGTGCTCCTGCTACCCGCGCCCGATCCTCGGAATTCCGCCGGCCTGGTACAAGCGGCGCGACTATCGTGCGCGCGCGGTGCGTGAGCCGCGCGCCGTGCTGAAGGAATTCGGTACGGAACTGCCCGACGGAAAACAGGTCCGGGTTCATGACAGCAATGCGGACCTTCGCTATCTCGTGCTGCCGAAGCGCCCTGAGGGGACGGAGGGCTGGAGCGCGGAGCAGCTGGAAGAGCTCATCACGCGCGACAGCATGATCGGGGTGTCCGACGTTCTCGCCCCCTCGGAGGCAGGAAGCTGATATGTCGCGCGCCGGGCTGGGGCTGCTTCTGATCGTCGTCGGCGTACTTGCGGTGAACTACGCCTATCTGCACGACATCGTCTGGCAGACCCAGAACGGGTTTATCGTGATGGGAATTAAGTCATATATGCTTGCCATCGGCGGTACGATTGTCGTACTCGCTGGGGGAGTTTTGCGCGGAGCGGGCCGCTAACCGCTTCGGGTAAGAAAACTTGCGGGCGTTCGGGAGCGTCCGTTCGAGTTCCGCTGTTGCGGATGGGGGAGTGCACGCGTGTCATTGCGTGAGAGGTTTGCCGGGGTCGTTCCTGCTCAGCGGGAGATCATTTTCCGCACTGGCGGTCGTGTCCGTTACGTTCGGATGGGACGCGCGAGCCAGATCGTGTGCCTGACGGTTTTGGCTGCGGCGCTCGGCTGGTCGGCGTTTTCCACCGCCCGCTTCATGGCGCATGACGATATCGTGTCGGCGCGCAACGCGAAGATCTACGCTCTCCAGGACGAGAAAGCCGCGCTGCAGAACGGTCTGGGCAAGCTGCGGACCCGTTTGCGCATCCAGGAGCAGTCGCTCACCGCGACCCAGAAGTCGACGGTCGACCTTCTTGCAGACAACCAGGAACTCCAGTTCCATATCGCGGGACTGGAAAAACGCCTGAGCGATGAAATCGAGCGCGGCCGGGCGTTCGCGCTTTCCTATCTCGGTGAAGTCGAGGCCCATGCGCGCGACCAGGTCGTGCGCGAGCGCCTCGAGGTGGAGCGGCAGAAGCTCCGTTCCACGCTTGCCGACAGGAATGCGTATCTGGCCGCGATCGATGCCGAACGCACCCGACTAGACAGCGAGATCGCTGCGACAAACACGGAACTGCTGCGGCTGAAGGACGAGGTCGGGACGCTCAACCACGCGCGAGTCGACCTGATCGGCCGGTTGAACGAGACCCATCGGGATCTCGTGAGCACGCGCGCGGCGAAGCTGGAAATCGAAAGCGAACGCAGGACGCTGGGCCAGCAGGTCGCGGCCCTTTCAAGCCGCCTCGAGGCGATCGAGGACGCGCATGGCGATATCGTGACCCGGCTCGCGGAGCAGGCGGGCGAGAGCGGTGACGCGCTGAAGCGGACGCTTTCCATTGCCGGGCTGGACGTCGACCGGATGCTCGAGCGGCTGGCGCGCACCGAAGAGGGCGGCAATGCGGTGGGTGGACCGCTCCTGCCGATCGACAACAGCCCGGGCTCGAACCTCGTACACCAGATCGCGAAGGTCGACCGCCGGATCGACGACTTCCAACGGCTCCAGGACCTCATGCAGCGCCTGCCGCTGACCGCGCCGCTCGACGAGTACCGGGTGACCAGCGGTTACGGCCGTCGCATCGACCCGTTCACCAGCCGGCTGGCCATGCACGGCGGGATCGACCTCGTGAGCCGCCGCCGCGCGCCGGTTCATGTGACGTCACCGGGCGTGGTGACCTTTGTCGGCTGGAAGGGCGGATTCGGGAAGGTTGTGGAGGTCGACCACGGCCTCGGCATCCGGACGCGTTACGCGCATCTCTCGAGCATCTTCGTAAAGCGCGGGCAGAAGGTCGAGTTCCGCGAGAAGGTCGGCCAGGTCGGGAGCACCGGGCGCAGTTCCGGCGAGCATCTGCATTACGAGATCATCGTCGACGGCCGCGGGCAGGACCCCGCGAACTTCATCAAGGCGGGGCAATATGTTTTCAAAAAATGAGCGCCCGGGGGGCGGCAAGGGCATTCCGTCGATCATCGGCACCAGCATGCGCGTGACCGGTGACCTGGACAGCGATGGTGCGGTCCAGATCGAAGGCGAGATCGACGGAGACGTGCGTTGCGTCGAGGTGACGGTCGGGCCCAACGCCAATGTGCGCGGCCAGATCCATGCCGAGACGGCGAACATCCACGGCAACGTCAACGGCGAAATCCGGGCGCAGAAGGTCCTGTTGTCCGCAACTGCACATGTGACCGGCGATATCGTCCACGAGGAAGTGTCGATCGAGGCCGGCGCGTTCGTCGAGGGGCAGTTGCTGCGCCGGGACGCCGACCAGTCGAAGCTCAACCTCGTCGTCGGCGAGAACGCCTAGGCCTCTTCCAGGCACATCCGGAACGTCTCAGCGTCCACGTTGCCGCCCGAGAGCGTGGCGACGACGGTCTTGCCGCGCGCGTCGAACACGCCGTCGAGAATCGCGGCGAGGGTGACCGCGCCGCCAGGTTCCAGCACGAGCTTCAGGACCCGCCAGCCATAGGCGACGGCCGCGCGGACGGCGCTGTCGGACACGGCCAGGCCGGTGACGTTGTGTTCCCGCATCGCGGCAAAGGTGATTTCGCCGGGCGCGGGCGCAAGCAGGGCGTCGCAGATCGACGTCGCGTTCATGTCGTTGGCCACTGGCGAACCGGCGTCGAGGGACCGCCGGGTGTCGTCGAAGCCATCCGGTTCGACCGTGTGCACGGATGCGGTCGGAATCCGGTCCGCCAGCGCGGTCGCGATTCCCGCGGTCAGGCCGCCGCCGCCGCAGCACACGAGGACGGCATCCGGCTGCGCGTCCCGCTCCGCGCATTGCGCGGCGATCTCCAGGCCGACCGATCCCTGGCCGGCGATCGTCCAGGGGTGGTCGTAGGGCGGCACCAGCGTTGCCCCGTGCCGCCCGGCGATGTCGGCGGCGATCTTCTCGCGGTCCTCGTTGCGCCGGTCGTAGGTGACAACGTTTGCGCCATAGCTTTGCGTGTTCTCGATTTTCATCGCCGGCGCGTCCGCCGGCATCACGATCGTGGCGGGGATGCCGAAAATCTTTGCCGCCGCCGCGACGCCCTGGGCGTGGTTCCCCGACGAGTAGGCAACAACCCCCGTGGCGCGCGTCTCCGGTTCGATCTGTGACAGGAAGTTGAACGCGCCGCGGAACTTGAACGAGCCGGTCCGTTGCAGCGTTTCGGCCTTGAGAAGGATGCGTGCGCCGACTTGCTCGTTCAGCGCCGGGTTCTCGAGCAGCGGTGTGTGCACGGCATGGCCCGAAAGCCGGTCGGCGGCCGCCTCGATGTCCTGTATGTCCGGCGGCTTCATGCGCGCGGGATCCCCAGGATATCGGGCAGCGGCGCAAGGCTGTCGGTCTCGACGTCGGGGCGCGCGGGAAGATGCTCGACCGGCTGCGCGTAACGATTGACCCAGACGACCCGGAAGCCGAAGGAACCGGCGCCCGCCGCGTCCCAGCCGTTGGAGGACATGAAGCAGATGTTCTCCCGGGCCACCCCCAGCCGGTCTACCGAGAGCTGGTAGACCCTCGGGTCCGGCTTGAACACGCCGACATCCTCGACGGACTGGACATCGTCCAGCAATGTGTCGAGGCCATTGGCCTTGACCGCGGCGTCGAGCATCTCCGGAGCGCCGTTGGAGAGGATCGCTGTGCGCATGCCTGCATTTTTCAAGCCCTTCAGGGTGTCGTGGACTTCCGGAAACGCGTCCAGCTCGCGATACAGATCCATCAGCCGGTTTCTCAGGCCGGGATTGTCGATCCTGAGCGCGGCAAGCGAGAAATCGAGCGCCTCGCC
>JAEPNS010000135.1 GCA_017643325.1 Alphaproteobacteria bacterium
GAGTGCTTCGGGTTCGTGGCCGTCCTCGGGTTCGCGCGATATCACAGCAAATGGATGCGGCACGGCGTGGGCGCGGTCTCGCGGCGCATGTTCCGGCAGCTCGCCACGCCGTCGATCGGGTTCGCGGGTTTCATTCTCGGGAACGCCATCAGCATCCAGGGGCCGATCATCGTGATCGGCGCGATCCTCAGCCCGACGGCCGTTGCGATTTTCGCGACCCTGCGGATTCTCGCCCGCGCCGTGGTCATGTTCGCCAATGTCGTGTTCGCCACGCTCCGGCCCGAGATCGCGATGGCCTACGGCCGCGATGACATCGTGCTGATGCAGCGCCTCAGCAACCGGGCGATCCAGTTCTCGGTCTGGCTGGCCGGGACCGCGTTCGTCGCCCTGATGCTGCTCGGGCCGTGGATCGTCGAGGTGTGGACGGTGGGCCGGATCGAGGTGACGCAGCCGCTGTTCGCGCTCCTCGTGCTGGCGGGCATGGCGACGCTGACCTGGACCGGCACCGCCAGCGCGCTCTACGCGACCAACAACAACCAGGCGATCGCGACGATCTACGTGGTGGTGGCCAGTGTCGCCGTGGCGGCGTCGATTTTCGCCGCGATGATCGGCGGAACGTCGGGTGTGGCCGCGGCGCTGGCGCTTGCGGAGCTCGTCGTGCTTGCCCTCGTGTTCATACGCACGCTGCGTTTCGTCGACCAGAGTGCCGGCCAGGTGCTCCGGCGCGTCGTCGTTCCGCCGGTGGATACGCTCCGCCTGCTGTTCGGCCGCAGCGCGTAGGCGGGCTCAGGGGACCGGGTTCTCGCTGTGCCAGCGCCAGGCGCTCGCCACGATCGTCTCCAGGTCGGAATTCGCCGGTGTCCAGCCGAGCGCATCTTTCGCCCGGTCCGCCGCGGCGACGAGCTGCGGCGGGTCGCCGGCGCGCCGCGCGGCGTCGCGATGGGGAATGGCATGGCCGGTCACCGCGCGGCAGGTCTCGATGATCTCCCGGACGGAGTATCCGGTGCCGGTCCCGAGGTTGGCGACGAGCGGCGCCTCGTTCGCGTCCAGGTGCGCCACCGCCGCGACATGGGCGGCGGCGAGGTCGGCGACATGCACATAGTCGCGCACCGCCGTGCCGTCGGGCGTCGGGTAGTCGTTCCCGAACACCGCGATCTCATCGCGCTGTCCGAGGGCGACCTGCAGCACCAGCGGGACGAGATGTGTCTCGGGGTCATGGCGTTCGCCGAGCTCGCCGTCGGGATCCGCGCCGGCGGCGTTGAAGTAACGCAGCGCGGCATAGCGCAGGCCGTCGGCGGCCGCATGGTTTGCCAGCATCGTCTCCACCGCGCGCTTGGTGTCTCCGTACGGATTGACCGGCACCGTCGGCGCGTCTTCGGGGATCGGCACGGTGTCGGGGATGCCGTACACCGCGGCGGTGCTCGAAAAGACGATCCGGCCGACGCCCGCATCGCGCATGGCCGCGAGCAGCTTCCATGTTCCCACCACATTCGCGTGCCAGAACGATCCCGGGTCGCGCACCGAATGGCCGACCTCGATGAGGCCGGCAAAATGGATCACGGCTTCGGGCCGGTGGGCGGCCAGCACGTCACGAAGCCGGTCGCGATCCGTGATGTCGCCCTGCTCGAACGGGCCCCAGCGGACCGCATTGCGGTGACCGTTGGAGAGGTTGTCGTATACGACGGGCGTGTGGCCAGCGGCGTGCAGGGCCTTGCAGGTGTGGCTGCCGATGTAGCCGGCCCCGCCGGTGACCAGGATGGTCGACATCGAAGTCCCTCCGCGGGCGGATGGTTCGGCGGTGCTCGCATGGGTTATGCATCCGAAGAGAAATGCTTTGCCGCGCCGCGCGCCGGGAAGGTAGAGGAAGGCCCGGGCGGTTGCAAACCGGTCCGGGAAAGGGTTCTCGCATGAACGAACGCGCCGATCCGCGGGTGGTGGTGTCGAACGGCTTCGGCCGGTTCCACATGCGACTGGCCGCCGCGGAGGCGGGGCGGCGCGGCCTGCTCGATGCCTTCATCACCGGCGCCTATCCGACGCCCGGCGTTTCCAAGGTCCTCGACGCGCTCGGCCTGGCCCGCTTTCCGGCGGTTGCCCGGTTCCTGGCCCGGGCCGAACCGATCCCCGGCGAGAAGACCCATGCGCTGTGGGCCGGGGAGCCCTTCTCGCAGCTCGGCAGCCGGTCGCGGACCGTGTCGTTCCTGTCGGGCGGCTTTGCCGACCGCCTCCATCTCACGGCGCGCGGTCTCTACGCCGCGGGCGCGCGCCGCATCCTGAAACGGCTGCCCTTGCCGGACGGCGACGGCGTCTACCACTACCGCGCCGGGTTCGGCGGCGCGTCGGTGGACCTTGCCCGCGCGCGCGGCTGGGCCTGCCTGTGCGATCACACCATCGCGCACCCGGCGGTGCTCGAGTATCTGGTCGCGAACGAGGGACGGATGCCGCCGCCGGGCGAGTCGGGTCCGGTCGACGCCAACTGGCAGGCAATCCTCGACGATATCGACCGGGCCGACCATGTGCTGACCAACTCCCATTTCGTGCAGTCCACCTTCGTCCAGCAGGGCTGGGATACGGACAGGGTCGACGTGATCTATCTCGGGGTCGACGACGGTTTCCTGTCCCTGATTCCCGAGCGCGTGCCTCATGACGGGCCGTTGCGGCTGCTGTTTGCCGGCAGCTTCAACCGGCGCAAGGGCGGACCCGAACTGGCCGAGGCGGTGCTCGGCCTCGACGGCGTGGACTGGACCCTGGATATCTGCGGGCCGGTCGGCCCGGAATCGGCGGAGGCCTTCGCGCGCCTCAACGCCGATGTGCGCGTGACCTATCACGGCAACCTGGCGGCGCGCGACCTGGCGGCCCGGATGGCGGCGGCCGACGTCTTCGTGTTCCCGACGCTCGCGGAAGGTTCGGCGCGGGTCCTGTTCGAGGCGATGGCGGCCGGCTGCTACATGGTCACCACCGCGAACGGCGGATCGGTCGTCGAGGACGGTGTTCATGGCGAGCTGATTGCCCCGGGGAGCGTCGCGGCCATCGCGGAGGCGGTGCGGAACGCGGCGTCGGACCGGTCGCGGGTGCGCGAGACCGGGGACCGCAACGCGGCGCTGGTGCGCGCGCGCTACCGCCAGGCGGACTACGGCTCGCACCTCTTCGAGCTCTACGGCCGGCTGTTGCGGCGGTGACGCGATGACTGCCATTCTGGCCGCCGACGACCACCCTGCAACGGACGGCCCGCCCGCGCGGCGCGCCGGGACTCGGGCATGACGAACGCGACGGCCCAAACGCGATACGCGCCTCTCCGCCCGGCCGGCCGGTACAGCCCGGACCAGGCGGAGACGTCCAACAACCTGATCCTCGCGGCGATCGCGTTTTTCACGCCGACCGTGGTCTTCCTCGAGTTCAATCTCGTGGGCCGCATCTTCGCGCCGGAGCTGATCCTGATCGGCCTGCTGCCGTTCATGCTGCTGACCCGCGGGCGGATGCTGGCGGCGCCCCTGCCGCGGTTTTTCCTGATCCTTGCCGGGCTCTGGCTCGCCTCGCAGATCCTGACCGACCTCATCCGCGATTCCGATTTCCGGGACTACAGCCGGGGCTGGTCGAAGATCATCTTCACGTCGATGAACTTCTGCACGCTGTACATGCTGCTCTACGGGAGCCGCCAGCGGATTGTGCTGTTCGCGCTCGGGATCGCCATCGGCGGCTATCTCACCTTCATGTTCAACCCGTCCGATTTCGCGGCGCGCCAGCCCTGGAAGTTCGGGCTGGGCGTATCGACGATCCTGCTGGTCGTCGTCCTGTCCCAGTGGAAACCGGTCTTCAAGATCTGGTTCCTGCCCGCGCTGATGATCGGGTCGGTCGGTGTCTACAGCATGGTGGTGGGTTCGCGCAGCCTGGCGGCCATCACGATCCTCGCGGCGCTCTATGTGCTGGTGCAGCAGATCCTCGGGCGGCGCAACGTTGCGCCGAAGGGGTTCTCGCCCGTCCGCACCTTCCTGTTCTTCGTCGGCGGCCTGGGCGTCGCGCTGATGCTTTTCAACTCCTACCAGTTCGCGGCGTCGGAAGGGCATCTCGGCGAGTTCGCGCAACAGGTCTACGAGCAGCAGGGCTCGGGCTCGTTCGGTGTCCTCCTCGGCGGACGCTCGGAAATCTTCGTCTCCAGCCAGGCGGTGATGGACAGCCCGCTCATCGGCCACGGGTCCTGGGCGCGAAACCCGGCCTACGCGGTCCGCATTCTCGAACTGGAACGCTTCGGCTACGACGTGAACTACATCGCGGCGGAATCCGACCTGATCCCGACCCACAGCCACTTCATGGGCGGCTGGGTCGAGGCCGGGCTCATGGGCGCCATCTTCTGGGGCTGGGTGCTGGTGCTGGTCTTCCGCGTGCTTGCGAACCTCTACATGGTGCGCGAGCCACTGGGGCCGATGATCACCTTCATCGGTTTCCTGATGCTCTGGGACATCCTGTTCTCGCCCTTCGGGGCGGAACGCCGCGTGACCGTGCCGTTCAACATCGTGCTGATGATGTTCGCGTGGGACATGCTCAAGGCGAGCGTGCCGAAGGAGATGATCGGCGCGGCCCAGTTGCGGCGGCGGCGGGGCCCGCGTCCGCAGGGTCCGCCGCGGACCCCGGGCGGACGTCCGCCGCAGCAGGTGAACCGGCCGCTCCCGCCCGGCGTGCGCCCCGGCCCACGCGGGACGGCGCCGCGCCCGGGCAGCATCCCGCGCCCGCCGCCGCCGGGCGGCAGGAGGGAGCCGCGATGAAGGTCTCCGTCGTGACCCTGTCGTTCAACCAGGCGCCCTATCTGGAGCGTGCGATCCGCTCGGTGATCGAGCAGGACCATGACGACATCGAGTATATCGTCGTCGACCCCGGCTCGACCGACGGCAGCCGCGAGATCATCGAGCGCTACCGCGACCGGATCGCGACCGTGATCACCGAGCCGGACAAGGGCCCGCCCGACGGGCTCAACAACGGCTTCGCGGCGGCGACGGGCGACGTCTACGCCTACATGAATGCCGACGACGCGTTCCTGCCCGGCGCGATCGGCGAGGCGGTCGCGGCGTTCGGAAAGTATCCGGATGCGGATGTCATCGTCGGACATGGCTACATCGTCGACGGCCACGGCAGGCCCGTGCGGCATTTCCGGTCCGCACCCTTCACACCGTGGCGCTTCGCCCATGGCGCGGCGGTCGTGATGCAGCAGTCGACCTTTTTCAGGGCGTCGGCCTTCAAGGCCACCGACGGCTTCAACATCGACAACCGCACGAGCTGGGACGCCGAGCTGCTCCTCGACATGGGCCTCGCCGGCGCAAAGGTAAAGGTGGTCGAGGGCGACTGGTCGATCTTCGCGATCTATGCGGATTCGATCTCCGGCAGCCAGCGCATGGGCGACGAGAGCCTCGTCAATCACCGCCGCTATTTCGAGCGCGTGATGGGCCGCCCGCAGCGCCCGTCTGACGACCTGATGTTCAAGTGGGCGCGGGCGTGGCGCTGGATCACCGACCCGTGCGGGCTCTACGCCAGGCTGCGCGCGCGCTCGACGCCTCTGCCCGAATTCCCGGATCTCCGGATCCCATGAGCGAGCGCGTTGCTATCGATTGTCCGGTCGTTGCCGAGACGCCCGCCGACCGGGCGCATTTCTTCGGCTTTCACGACGTCACGCCGTGGAACCCCGCCGGGGATGCCCTGGTCGTCCTGCGTTGCGATCCGGCGTTGCGAGACCTCCCGGACGGCGACGAAGCGGAGGTCTGCGTCTGGCGGCCCGGCGACGCACCTGCGCCGGAACCGGTCGGCACGACGACAGCCTGGAACTTCCAGATGGGTGCCCGGGCGCAGTGGCTGCCGGACGGGCGCCTCGTCTACAACGTCGTGGACAAGGGGAAACTCGGGGCGATCCGGGTCGCGGAGGACGGACGCGATCCCGAGCGGCTTCCTTTTGCCGTCGGCGCCATCGACGGTGCGGGCCGCCAGTCGCTCGCGCCGCACTACGGCCGCCTCGCACGACACTGGCCGGCCTATGGCGTGCCGGGCACGGTGTCGCCGTCGATGGACGAACCGGTTCCCGACGACGACGGCCTGTGGCGGCTCGATCTGGAGACCGGTGACGTGGACCTGTTCCTGTCCGTCGCCCGGGTCGCGGCCTTCCAGCCGCTCTCGGTGCCGCCCGACATTCCGCATTTCCTGACCCATCCGCTCTACAGCCCCTCGGGCGCGCGCGTCGCATTCCTGCACCGCTTCCTGACCGCGGACCGGGCGACCTACACCCGCCTCGTCGTCGCCGACCGCGACGGGTCCAGCCTGCGCATCCTGGCGGAGGAGAAGGTCAGCCACTTCTGCTGGCGCGATGACGACACAATTCTCGTCTGGGCGCGGCAGATGGCCGGCGCGATCGCGGCTGCGCGCCGCCATGGCTGGCTCGCGTCTCCGCTGCTGCGCCCGGCCCTGCGCCTTGCGCGGCGGATGAAGGGCTCGATGAAACAGACGCTCACGCGCGAGCATTACTTTCTCGTCCCGGTCGACAATCCCGACGGCCGCCGGGTGGTCGGCCGCGAGGTGCTGCCGGTCGACGGCCACCCGATGTACCGCCCCGGCGATCCGAACCTGTTCGTCACCGACACCTACCCGGACGACACCCGCCGCCAGGCGCTGATGCTGTTCGAGATGGATGCGGCCCGGCGGATCGATATCGGCTCGTTCCTGTCCGACACGTCGGTCGGCGACGGCGACATCAAGTGCGACCTGCATCCGCGCTGGAGCCGTAACGGAACGCATGTGAGCGTCGACACCACCCGCAACGGCGTGCGCCAGTCGGTGATCGTCGACGCGGGCCCGGCGCTGGCGACGGCCTGAGATGCCGGAAAGCCGACAGGAACGGCCGTACCGGCTGGGTCTCGTCGCCCAGTTCCCGATCCACTACCACCTGCCGCTCTACCGGGCGCTCGCCGAAGATCCCGATATCGACCTGCAGGTTCTGTTCATGCAGCGCGGATGGTCGTCGTCGGGATACGATCCTGAAGTGGACTCGGTCGTCGAGTGGGGCGTCGACAAGTTCTCGGGCTATCCGCACCGGGTTTTCCCCAACGTCAGCCCGCGCCGCGACGGGACGGGGTTCTGGAAGTTCGTGAACCCGGGCCTTATCGGCCATGTGATGGCGGGGCCGTACGACGGGATCTACATCCACGGCCACAACCATTTCAGCCATGTCGCGTGCGCGCTTGCCGCGAAGCTGGGGTTCAAGAGGCTGGTCCTGCGCACCATCTCGAACAACCTCGGGACGCGCGCCTTCAGGGTGCGCGCCCTGCGCCAGCTTCTCTACCGGCCGCTGTACTGGCTGTTCGACCGCTTCCTCTACACCGGCGCGGCCCAGCACCAGTACTACCGGGACTTCGGCGTTCCCGAACGCAAGCTGGTCCATGCGCCCCACATCGTCGACAACGCCTACTTCCGCGATGCCGCCGCGCGGCTGGAGGGCGAGCGCGCGGCGCTCAAGGAGAAGTTCGGGATCCCGGCGGGGAACAATGTGCTGCTGACGGTCGCGAAGATCCGGCCCGTGAAGAATCCGATCATGCTTGTCGAGGCGTTCGCCGAGGCCGCGCCCGACGGCTGGACGCTTCTCTGGGCGGGCAGCGGCGAGATGGAGGCCGAGGTGCGCGCCGCGGCAAAGGCGAGCGGCGCCGACGTGGTGTTCGGGGGTTTTCTGGACCAGACCCGGGTGCCGGATGCCTATGCCGTGGCGGACCTGTTCGCGCTTTCGTCCTGGACCGAGACCTGGGGTCTCGTGGTGAACGAGGCCCTCAACTTCGGCCTGCCGAGCGTCGTTACCGACGGGGTCGGCTGCGCGCCGGATCTTGTCGAGCACAAGACCGGCCTCGTCGTCCCGGCCGGCGACACGACCGCCATGGCGGACGCCTTGCGCCGCCTCATGACGGACGACGGGCTGCGCGCGACATATGCCGCGGGCGCGCAGCGGCTGATCTCCGGCTGGGGTGTCGACGAATATGTTGCGGGGCTGAAACGCGCGCTCGGGATTGTCAGCTGACGGCCCGGTAAACGTGGTGCGCCCATCCGCGCAGGCCGCGTTCGCCCGAATCGCCCGCCCGGTCCCGGACCCAGTCACGCACGGGGATCGCGAACCCGGTCTTCGGGCGTTCCCGGACGGCGCGCGGCAGGGCATCGCCGGCCGCCGC
>JAEPNS010000136.1:0-5470 GCA_017643325.1 Alphaproteobacteria bacterium
CGGCCCGGGGATGGACAATGTGCGCTGGGTCGCGCCGGTGCGCCCGGGCGACACGCTGTCGACGGTGGTCGAGGTCAAGGACGCGCGCGCGTCGAAGTCCGATCCGCGGCGCGGCGTGGTGACCTTCGCCGTCACCGTGAGCAACGCGGACGGCGAGGTCGCGACCTTCGATGCGGTGGTATTCGCGCGCACCCGGGCCGGTGCCGCGACGTGATAGAGTTCCCCCAGAGGGCAACAGCTTCGGGTTAATGGGCGCATGAGCCTGCTCGCCGGGTTCGACCCGGTCGCACTGGGGATGTGGGTGACCTTCGCGGTCATCGTGGTCGCACTCGTCCTCTACACCACCGAACGCGTCTCGCTGGAGCTGACCTCGCTCGGCGTGATCTGCGTCTTGCTGGTCTTCTTCCACTTCGTGCCCGTGCGTGACGACGCGGGCCGGAACATCCTCGATCCGACGGAGCTTCTGGCCGGCTTTGCCAACCCGGCGCTCCTGACGGTCATCGCGCTGCTGGTCATGGGCGAGGGGCTCGCACGCACGGGTATCCTCGAGGCCGGTGCGCGCCTGTTCTTCCGCTTCGGGCGCGGCAACGCGCCGGTGGCGATCGCACTGGCGTTCCTGGCCGTGCTCGTCGTCAGCGGCTTCATGAACAACACGCCGGTGGTCGTGATCTTCATCCCGATCATGCAGGCGCTGGCCTCGCGGCTCGGGCAATCCCCGTCCCGTCTGATGATGCCATTGTCCTTCGCGTCGATCCTGGGCGGCATGGTGACCCTGATCGGCTCCAGCACCAACCTGCTGGTGTCGGGGATGCTGATCGAGCTGGGCGAGGACGGGTTTTCCTTCTTCCAGTTTGCCGTGCCGGGCCTTGCGCTGGCGCTGGTCGGCGTCATCTACGTGATCTTCGCCTGTCCGAAGATCCTGCCCGAGCGCGCCCTGCTGGCGAGTGCGATTGCCGGCGGCGGTCGGCAGTTCATGGCCGAGATCGCTGTCTTCGAGGGCTCCAAGTTCAACGGCATGCGTCCGACTGGCGGCTTCTTCCCGGGGCTCAAGGACATGACGGTGCGCGTTGTGATCCAGAACGAGGAATCCTTCTTTCCGCCGTTTGACGATTCCTTCGCGCTGGGCGAGGGCGACACCATCGTGGTCGCGGCAACCCGCACCGCCCTGACCGAAGCCCTGAAAGGCGAGCCCGAGCAGTTCCATCCGGAACTCGGAGCGGACTGGCAGCGTTTCGAGACCGAGGACGGCGTCCAGCGCTGGCAGGTGGGCAACCAGATCCTGGCCGAGGCGATGGTGACGCCGGCCTCTCGCCTGGTCGGCCAGACCCTCGTGCAGATCGGGTTTCGCTACAAATACCACTGCGTCGTGCTGGGCATTCAGCGCCGCTCCCAGATGATCCGCGCGCGGGTGACGGAAATTCGCCTCGAGCCCGGCGATGTGCTGCTGATCCAGGGCCGGGAAAGCGACATCCGCGCCCTGCGCGGAGATTCCGATATCCTGCTGGTCGAGTGGACGGCGTCCGAGATGCCGGCCGTCCATCATGCGGCCAGCACGATGGCGATCTTCGTGGGCGTGATCGCCGTTGCGGCGCTGGGGGTCATGCCGATCTCCATCGCCACGCTCGTGGGCGCGGGGCTCATGCTCGCCACCGGTGTCCTCAACATCCGCCAGGCCACCAGGGCGATCGACCGCACCATTGTCATGATGATCGCCGCCGCGCTCGCCCTCGGCAGCGCGCTGCAGGCTACCGGGGGCGCGGAGTTCCTCGCGGGGCTGATGCTGGCCGTCGTCGGCGAGGCGTCGCCGGCCGTGATCCTGTCGGCCTTCTTCCTGCTCGTGGCGGTGCTCGCGAACGTGATCAGCACCAAGGCCACGGCCGTCCTGTTCACGCCCATCGCGGTCGGAATCGCGAACGGGACCGGACTGCCGGTCGAGCCCTTCGCGGTTGCCGTCGTCTTCGCGGCCAACTGCTCCTTCGCCTCGCCGATCGGGTACCAGACCAACCTGCTGGTGATGGCGCCGGGAAACTACCGCTTCGTCGACTTCGTACGAGTCGGCACGCCGCTGCTGATCATCGTCTGGGTGGTCTTTACCTTCGTCGCGCCTTGGTACTACGGGCTTTCCTAGCTTTTCGTGCTGCGGCGCAACACCGCACTTGACCGGTTCGCGAATTCAACTAGGTTCCACGGCGGGCCACGCCTCCCCAACGGGGCGCGGCGTTCTGTAAGGGACGCGTGACATGACAGACATTCCCCGCCAGCCGGACACCCGTCCGGCTTCTCCGCTATTTTCTTCCGGACCCTGTGCCAAGCGACCCGGCTGGTCGCTGGACGGTCTTGCGTCGGCCGCGATCGGGCGATCGCACCGCGCGAAGGGCCCGAAAGCCAGGCTTCAGCGCGTGATCGAGGACAGCCGTTCGATCCTGGGCATTCCCGACGACTATCTGGTCGGGATCGTCCCGGCATCGGATACCGGCGCGTTCGAGATGGCCATGTGGTCCCTGCTGGGAGCGCGCGGCGTCGACCTCCTGGCCTGGGAGAGCTTCGGGCAGGGCTGGGTGACCGATGTGGTCAAGCAGCTCAAGCTCGAGGATGTGCGCCAGCTTGATGCGCCCTACGGCGCGCTCCCCGACCTGGCCGGCGTCGATTTCGACCGCGACGTGGTGTTTACGTGGAACGGGACGACATCGGGCGTGCGCGTGCCGGACGGCGACTGGATCGCGGCCGACCGTGCGGGCCTGACCCTGTGCGACGCGACGTCGGCGGCCTTCGCGATGGACCTGCCCTGGGACAAGCTCGATGTCGTGACCTGGTCCTGGCAGAAGGTTCTCGGCGGCGAGGCGCAGCACGGCATGCTGGTGCTGAGTCCGCGCGCGGTGGAGCGCCTGGAGAGCTACACGCCGCCCTGGCCGATGCCCAAGATCTTCCGCCTGACGAAGGGCGGCAAGGTCAACACGTCGATCTTCGAGGGCAGCACGATCAACACGCCCTCGATGCTGTGCGTCGAGGACCATCTCGACGCCCTCGACTGGTCGCGGGACATCGGCGGCCTGGATGCGCTGATCGCACGCTCCGATGCCAACTTCGCGGTGATCGAGGCCTGGGTGTCCGCATCCGACTGGGCCGCATTCCTGGCCGACGATCCCGCCACGCGCTCGACCACGAGTGTGTGCCTGAAGATCGTCGACCCCTGGTTCGAGGCCCTCGCGGACGACGAACAGGGGGCGGTGGCCAAGGCGGTTGCAAGCCTTCTGGACGGCGAGGGCGTCGCCTACGATATCGGTGCCTACCGCGACGCCCCGCCGGGCCTGCGTATCTGGGCCGGCGCGACCGTGGAGGCGGACGACCTGTCCGCGCTCATGCCCTGGCTCGACTGGGCCTACGCGACCGTCAAGGCCGAACGCGGGGCCGCGGCCGCCTGATCCGGGCTGCCGCGACCGCCTTCATCAAATTTTTCGATACACCCGCAAGACAGCGGAGGGACTTCCAATGCCCAAGGTTCTGATTTCCGACAAGATGAGCGAGCGCGCCAAGGAGATTTTCGAAGCGCGCGGGATCGAGGTGGACGTGAAGCCGGGGATGAGCCCGGAGGAGCTGATCGCCTGCATCGCAGACTATGACGGCCTCGCCGTTCGTTCCGCGACGAAGGCCACCGAGGCCGTGCTGGCGGCCGCCGACAACCTGAAGGTCATCGGCCGCGCCGGTATCGGCGTTGACAACATCGACGTGGCTGCCGCGACCGCACGCGGCATCGTGGTGATGAACACGCCGTTCGGGAACGCCATCACCACCGCTGAACACGCAATTGCGATGATGATGGCGCTCGCCCGCCAGATTCCGCAGGCCAACGAGAGCACCCAGGCCGGCAAGTGGGAGAAGTCTCGGTTCATGGGGGTGGAGGTGACCGGCAAGACCCTCGGGATCGTCGGTTGCGGCAATATCGGCTCCATCGTCGCCGATCGCGCCCTCGGTTTGAAGATGAAGGTCGTCGCCTTCGACCCCTTCCTCAGCGAGGAGCGTGCGCGCGAAATCGGCGTCGACAAGGTCGAGCTCGACGAGTTGCTCCGGCGCGCGGATTTCATCAGCCTGCACACGCCGCTGACGGATCAGACCCGCGGGATCATTGACGCGGAGGCCATCGCCAAGACCAAGGAAGGCGTGCGGATCGTCAACTGCGCGCGCGGTGGTCTTGTCGTGGAAGCCGATCTCAAGGCGGCGCTGGAATCCGGGCATGTCGCCGGCGCGGCACTCGACGTGTTCGAGGAGGAGCCGGCGAAGGAGAACGCGTTGTTCGGGCTGGCGAACCTGGTCTGCACGCCCCATCTGGGCGCCAGCACCGACGAGGCCCAGGTCAATGTGGCGATTCAGGTGGCCGAGCAGATGTCCGACTACCTGCTCGACGGGGCCGTGACCAACGCGCTCAACATGCCGTCGGTCTCCGCCGAAGAGGCGCCGCGTCTGATGCCCTACATGAAGCTCGCCGAGTTGCTCGGCAGCTTTGCGGGCCAGCTCACGGAATCGGGCCTGAAGAGCGTGACCATCGAGTTCGAGGGCCACGCGGCGGAACTGAACACGAAGCCGCTCAGCGCGGCGGCGCTCAAGGGGCTGCTCACGCCGCTCCTGGAAAGCGTCAACATGGTGAATGCGCCGATCATGGCCAGCGAGCGGGGGATCGACGTGTCGGAGGTTCGCACGGACCGCGAGGGCGACTACCAGACCCTGTTGCGCCTGACGGTCGTGACCGACGCGCGCACACGCAGCGTCGCGGGCACACTGTTCGGCGGTGACCGGCCGCGCATCGTCGACGTGAAGGGCGTGCCCATGGAGGCGGAACTGGGCGCGCACATGCTCTATGTGAACAACGAGGACAAGCCGGGCCTGATCGGCCGGCTCGGAACGGTTCTCGGCGACGCGGGGCTGAACATCGCGACATTCCAGCTTGGCCGCACCGATTCCGGCGGGGATGCCATCGCTCTGGTCGAGGTGGACCAGGAGGTACCGGCTGACGTGCTGGAACGGGTCGCCGCGTTGCCGAACGTTGTCCAGGCCAAGGCACTGGAGTTCTGACGCGGCGCACCGCAAGACGGACAGGCGATCACGTTCGCGGGAGCCGGGCCCTTCACCCGCCCGGATTTCGGGCAGACGACTGCAAAGCCATGAAAAGTTAAAACAAACCGGCTCGCCAACGCTTGCGAACGCGGCTAGTTTGCCACCGACAGAGGGTGAGAGTGCCCGACGACGATTTTCCTGACGGGAGACCGGGATTTGTCACGAATTGGATTTGACATGAAACGTTTGCGATGGGGCGTTGCCGCCGCCGTCCTGCTCGCCGCGGCGAGCGCTCCGGCGAATGCCTTTCAGCCTCGCGATTCAAGCGAGCTGGACGCCGTGAACGTACGCATCCTGCAGAGCGAGATGATGGTTGCTGCGCTGACCTGTGACATGCGCACCAACTACAACAGCATGATCC
>JAEPNS010000136.1:5480-5947 GCA_017643325.1 Alphaproteobacteria bacterium
AAGTTCGAGAAGGAACTGGTCGCACATGGCCGGGTACTCCGCCGAATGTTCCGGCGGGATCATGGCCGCAGCGCCCAGAAGGCGCTGGACGGGTTCGTGACCCAACTTGCCAACGACGCCTCGATCCGCAGCACACGCGCGCGGCGGGAGTTCTGTGTCAACGCCGGGCAGATTTTCACCGATGTTCTTTCCGGCAACACGACACTGGCCGAAACCGGGTTGCGGACCGTCGAGGGCGTGGTGACCGAGAAGGAACAGCCCTGATTTCTGTTTGCCTGTCCTGATTCAAAACGGGCCGTACCTGCTGGTGCGGCCCGTTTCGTTTGAGTGGAACTGCGCCCGGCTAGTTCAGGACAACCTGCACCCGCCGGTTCTGGGGCTCGCGCACGCCGTCGCCGGTCGGCACAAGCGGGTTGCTCTCACCACGCGCCAGCGTCTCGATGTCCGCGGCGTTCATGCCGAGGCGG
>JAEPNS010000136.1:5957-8153 GCA_017643325.1 Alphaproteobacteria bacterium
AAGTTCGGCCTGCACGGCCGCCGCACGGCGCTGGGACAGGGCGATGTTGTAGTCGGCGGGGCCGGAACGGTCGGCATGGCCGGTTGCCACGATCCGCGTGTTCCCGAGGCGCCGCGCATTCTCGACGGCCTCCGCCAGCACCGAACTGGCCTGCGGCGTGATCACCGAGCTGTCGAAATCGAAGAACACAAGGAACTCGCGCACGGGTGCCGGAGCCGGAGCAGGGGCCGGCGGGGGTGCCGGCTGTGCCACGGGCTGTGCGACCGGTGCGGGCGGCGGCGGGGGGTTGAGGGCGATGCGGATGCCGATCATCACGGCGTGGTCATTGTAGTCCGCATCGACGCCTGTACCCGTGCTCGTGGTGTAGGAGAGGTCCTGAACCGACAGGAAGCGGTAGTCTGCGGTCAGCTTGACCCGCCGGTTGAGCGGGATCGCCAGGCCTGCGCCGGCCTGCACGGCCCAGCCCCAGTCGTCATCGTTGATGTTTCCGCCGCCGATGGGCGACGCGCCGTCCACCGAGACCTGTGTCATGCCGAAGCCGGCGCCGATGTAGGGCTCGATACCTCCGCCCAGATCGAAATCGTAGAAGATGTTCGCCATCGCGCTGAGCGCCTCGGTGTCGCCGGTTGCCGACGCGCCACCGATCTCGTCGATGTCGGATTCGCGATAGCCGCCCTCGAGTTCGAGACGCCAGGCATCGCCAAAGTCGTAACCGAGGCCGGTCAGGCCGACGAAGCCCTGCTCGAGCTCCGCTTCCGTGTTGATGCCGCCGCCCTCGATGTCGGAATCCATCGGGTCGTGAATGCCGATGTTGCCGAACAGGTAGAAACCCTGATCGGGATAGTATGTCACGTCGCCGGTTTGGGCCTGTGCGCTCGTGGCCAACAGTGCAGCAAAGGCCAGACCGGCTGCACCAGCCTGGATGTGTCGAATATTCATGGTCTCGCGTATCCCCTCGATCAGCGATATGGGTGTAAACCCGGTATATGCCGCAAACGACCCTGGATTGCGTTTGTTCCATGGAAAAACCCGCGGATGGAGGCGCCATCCGGGGAGATTCAGCGTGCAGCGGTGCAATTTGGCCGCGCTGCGTTGCCGAAGCGCCGCAAACGGGCTAAACCGCGCGCGGACATGAGCGAAGAGCCTGAAAATACCGCGCTGCTGCCCGCCGGGCTGCACGATCTCCTGCCGCCGCGCGCGGCGCAGGAAGCCGCAGCGATTGCGGCGATCCTGGACGTGTTCGCAAGCTGCGGATTCGAGCAGGTGAAGCCGCCGCTTGTCGAGTTCGAGACAACGCTCGCCGGCAACGGCGCCAATGGCGGCGGCAGTCTCGGGGGCCAGATGTTCCGGCTGATGGATCCCGTGAGCCAGCAGATGATGGCGGTGCGCGCGGACATCACGTTGCAGGTTGCGCGGATCGCGAGCTCCCGGTTGTCCGATGCGCCGCGCCCACTGCGCCTCTCCTATGCCGGCCAGGTGCTGCGCGTGCGCGGCAACCAGCTCCGTCCCGAGAGGCAGTTCGCGCAGGCCGGGGTCGAGTTGATCGGCGCGGATGACGTGAGCGCGGACGCCGAGGTCATCGTGCTGGCGGCCGAAGCGCTCAAGACGGCCGGAATCGCCGAGCCGACGATCGACATCAATTCCCCCGCCCTCGTCGGGCATGTGCTCGCGGAAACCGAGCTTGCCGACAAGGTGGTGCGCGACCTCCGCGAGGCGCTCGACCGGAAGGACCTCGGGGAAACCGAGGCAATCCTGAAGCGTGAAGGTGCCGCGTTCACGGCCGGCGCGAAGGCGTTGTGTCAGATGATCGAGTCGGTCGGTCCTGCCACAGAGGTGGTCGAGGAACTCTTGGCGATCGACCTGCCCGACGCCGCACGGTCGGAAGTGGACAGGGTCGCGTCGGTGATCTCGGCCGTCCGTGCGGCCCTGCCCGATCTGTCGCTGACGCTCGACCCGGTCGAGTACCGCGGTTTCGAATACCAGACGGGGGTCAGCTTCACGCTGTTCGCCGAGGGCGTGCGGGGCGAGCTCGGGCGTGGCGGACGCTATGTTACGGATGCGGGCGAGCCGGCGACCGGCGTCTCGCTCTACATGGACTCGATCATGCGTGCGGCACCCGATGCCCCGCGTCCAAGGCGTATCTACCTGCCGCCGGATATCCCCTTTTCCGCCGGGCGCGACCTCCGCGCGGAGGGC
>JAEPNS010000137.1 GCA_017643325.1 Alphaproteobacteria bacterium
CCGAGCCGACGAAGAACAGGGCCATCGTCGCCAGGAAGACGTGGCGCGGCCCGAAGCGGCGGGTCAGCCAGTCGCTCAGCAGCATGCCCGCCGTCATTGCCGCGAAGAAGGCGGTGGCCATCCACTGCGCCTGGTCCTGGCCGACGCCGAACGCCCCCATGATGTCCGGAACCGCGACGTTGGTGATGGTGCCCGACAGGGCGACGGTCAGGGAGGAGGACAGCCCGACGGCGACGACCAGCCAGCGGTGGGCCGCCGACCCGGCGTCCGGCAACGCCGATGCGTCGGCGGTTACGGTCATCGCCTAGCGGCCGTCGATCGCGATGTTCACGACCGCCATCATGCCCGGGCTCAGCGGCACGTCGCTCGGCTCGAGCGCGATGCGCACGGGCAGGCGCTGGGTCACCTTGGTGAAGTTGCCGCTCGGGTTCGGGTTCGGCAGCAGCGCGAACTCGCTCGTCGCGGCGTTGCCGATCCGCGCCACGGTGCCGATGAACCGCCGGTCCGGATAGGCGTCGATCGTCACGTCGACGGGCATCCCGGGCGCGAGGTGGCGGATGTCGGTTTCCTTGATGTTGGCCTCGACCCAGACCGCTGCGGGGTCGTGCACCAGCATCAGCCGCTGGCCGGGACTGACGAACTCGCCGACGTCGACAAAGGTTTCCGACACGACCCCCGCGATCGGGCTCTCGATGGTGCGGTCCGCGACGTCGAGGGCCTGCTGGTCGCGCTGCGCGGCGACCTCGGCCTCCTCGTGGCGCAGGGTCTCGATCCGGGCCGCGAGCACGTTCATCTCGCCGCGCTCGGCCTCGGCCTCGCTGATGTCGGCCAGCGCCGCGGCAAGGTCCGCCTGGGCCTTCTGGTGCCGCTCCTGCGCACGGCTGAGTTCGACGCGCACCTGGTCGAGCCGCTGGCGCGAGACCACCTGGTCGGCGACCAGTGCACGCGCGCGCTCGAACTCGGCGCGTGCGAGGTCCAACTGTTCCCGGCTCGACGTGACCGCAACCCTGGCGGCGTCCGCGCGCGACTTCACGGACTCGACCCGGCTGGCGGTCGTCAGGTCCAGCAGCTCGATCTCCGCGCGGATGCGGTCGCGCTCGGCGGTCAGTGCGGCGATACGCGCGCCGTATTCGGTCAGCCGGAGTTTCGCGTTCCGGGAATCGATCTCGATCAGCAGGTCGCCGCGTGCCACCTTCGTGCCGTCGCTGACGGGCAGCGCGACGATCCAGCCCGACACCCGGCTGGAGACGGCGACCGTGTCGGTGGTGATGCGGGCGTCGGTCTCGCTGACATGGCTCCACTGCCAGTAGGCCCAGCGTCCGGCCCCGACCAGCGCGACCACGACGATGGCGACCAGCGCGATATTCCGGACGAGCGGACCGATCCGGCGCGCGCGCGGTGCGTCCGCCGGCGTGTCGGCCCCGGTATGTGCGCCAGCATCCGCACCGGTGCTTGCCTGTTCCTGAATCCGTCCCTCGTCGGGCATTGCCGTTCCCCCGCCGCCGGCGACATCGTGGCGCGCGCTGCGGCCCGGGCACTATCCTCTACCCAGATGGCGTCGGTGGCAATTTCGCCATGCGCAGCACGCATGGCCGGGATGCCGGCCCGGGGCGAGAGGTCAGACGGCTGTCCCGCCGACGGTCAGCGATTCCAGCAGCATCGTCGGCTGCCCGACGCCCACGGGCACGCCCTGTCCGTCCTTGCCGCAGGTGCCGATGCCGTCGTCCAGTTTCGAATCGTTGCCGATGAGCTTCACGCGGGTCAGCGCATCCGGGCCGTTGCCGATCAGCGTCGCGCCCTTGACCGGCGCGCCCAGCTTGCCGTCCTCGATCAGGTAGGCCTCGGTGCAGGAGAACACGAACTTGCCGTTGGTGATGTCCACCTGGCCGCCGCCGAAGTTGACCGCATAGATGCCTGTTTTCGCGGCCTTGATGCACTCCTCGGGGTCGGCGTCGCCGTCGAGCATGTAGGTGTTGGTCATGCGCGGCATCGGGTGGTGCGCGAAGGACTGGCGCCGCCCGTTGCCGGTGGGTGCGACGCCCATCAGCCGGGCGTTCATGCGGTCCTGCATGTAGCCCTTCAGGATGCCGTCCTCGATCAGCACGTTGTAGGCCGACGGTGTGCCCTCGTCGTCGATGGTCAGCGAGCCGCGGCGGTCGGGCAGGGTGCCGTCGTCGACCACGGTGACGCCGGGCGCGGCGACGCGTTCGCCCATGAGGTTCGAGAAAGCAGACGTCTTCTTCCGGTTGAAGTCTCCCTCCAGGCCGTGGCCCACCGCCTCGTGCAGCAGGACCCCCGGCCAGCCGGGACCGAGCACCACCGGCATCTCGCCCGCGGGCGCCGGCACGGACTCGAGGTTCACCAGCGCCTGGCGAAGCGCCTCGTCGACCTGGGGCTTCCAGTTGTCGGGGTCGATCCAGCGGTCGTAGACGGCCCGTCCGCCGACCCCCTGGGAGCCGGTTTCCTGGCGGTCGCCGTCGCCCACCATCAGCGAGACGTTCAGCCGGACCAGCGGGCGCACATCGGCGCGCCGGTCGCCGTCCCCGCGCAGGATCTGCACGGCCTGCCAGGTGCCGGCGAGCGAGGCCGTGACCTGGCGCACGCGCGCATCGGCGGCGCGCGCGTAGGCGTCGATCTCCTCAAGAAGCGCCACCTTGTCCTCGAACGCCATCTCTCCCAGCGGGTTGGTGTCTGTATAGAGGTCCCGGTTGGTGTTGGCGGGCGGTTCTGCGACGGTGCCGCCCTTGCCGGTGCGCACCGCCTGCACGGTCTCGCCCGCCCGCGCGATCGCCGCCTCGCTCAGTTCGGTGGAGTGGGCGTAGCCGGTCGCCTCGCCCGCGACCGCGCGCAGGCCGAAGCCCTGTGCGGTGTCGAAGCTCGCGTTGCGCACGCGCCCGTCGTCAAAGGTGATGCTCTCGCTCTGGCTGTACTCGAGAAACAATTCGCCGTCGTCGGACCCGGACAGCGCGTCGCCGACGAGGCCGGTGACCTTTTCGGGGTCCATCCCGGTACGGGAGAAAAACAGTTCGTCGGTGCTCGCGATGTCGCTCATGAATGAATGCCGCCGTCTGATGGTTCCGGTGCGCCGATGCGCCCTCATCCCACAATATGGGAGCGGCAGGCCGCTTGTCAGCCTCCGGACAGCGATTCGGCCGAGAAATCAGGGATTTCGCGCCTGTGCGACATGGTGTCTCAAAAACGCTGGGAACACGGACCGTGACTTGTTGGGCGCCGTGCGCTGGGGTACTTTTCGCGCCGTTCGATGGGTTTTTTGGGGGTGTTCGGCCGAACGGGAAGCCGACACCAGATGGAAGCGAGCGAATGACAAAATTTCGATTTCACCTGATGGGTGGCCTTGCGGCGATCGTGACGCTGATCGCCGCGCCGGCCCTGGCGCAGCAGCCGGAACCGTGGCAACTCGGCTTCCAGGAGCCGCACTCGCCGATCATGGAGCAGATGGACACGTTCCATGACCTGCTCCTCTGGATCATCTTCGCGATCTCGATCTTCGTGCTGGCGCTGTTGCTGTACGCGATCGTGCGCTTCCGCGAGAAGGCGAATCCGAACCCGTCGAAGGTCACGCACAACACCCTGATCGAGGTCCTCTGGACGGTGATCCCGGTGATCATCCTGTTCGTGATCGGCTTCTTCTCGCTGCCGCTGCTGTATGCGACCGACGACACCGCCGACGCGGACATCACCGTCAAGGCGATCGGCCGCCAGTGGTACTGGAGCTACGAGTATCCCGATCACGGCGACTTCACCTTCGACGCCTTCATGGTGGCCGAAGAGGACCTCAAGCCCGGCCAGCCGCGCCTGCTTGCGACCGACGAGAACCTCGTCCTGCCGGTCGGAAAGAAGATCCGCGTTCTCGTGACGGCATCTGACGTGCTGCACGCCTTCGCGATCCCGGCGCTGGGCTCCAAGGTCGATGCCGTGCCGGGCCGCACGAACGAGACTTGGTTCCAGATCAACGAGCCCGGCATGTACTACGGCCAGTGTTCCGAGCTTTGCGGCACCGGCCACGCGTTCATGCCGATCGCGATCCAGGCGGTGTCGGAGGCCGAGTTCGAGGCCTGGGTCACAAACGCGCAGGCGCGCTTCGCACCGTCGGACGGCGATCTCACGCCGCGCCCGATCCAGGTTGTCAGAAACGACGCGGGCACCACGCCCGCAAACGCGCAATAGCGCAGCAGGAGGATTTGGACCATGGCTGACGCACACGCGCACACGGACGATCACGCACACGACCATCACACGCCGACCGGCTGGAAGCGGTGGGTGTTCTCGACGAACCACAAGGACATCGGCACGATGTACCTTGCGTTCTCGATCATCGCCGGCCTGATCGGCGGTTTCTTCTCCATCCTGATGCGCCTCGAGCTCCAGGACCCGGGGATGCAGTTCTTCCTGAACGCCGACGGCTCGCCCGACGGTCACTGGTGGAACGTGGTGATCACGGCCCACGGCCTGATCATGGTGTTCTTCGTGGTCATGCCGGCCGTTATCGGCGGCTTCGGCAACTGGTTCATCCCGCTGATGGTCGGCGCGCCGGACATGGCGTTCCCGCGGATGAACAACATCTCCTTCTGGCTGCTGCCGCCGGCCTTTCTGCTGCTGCTGGGCTCGGCCTTCGTCGGTGGCGGTGCGGGGACCGGCTGGACGGTCTATCCGCCTTTGTCATCGGCCGTCGGGCATCCCGGCCCTGCCGTCGACATGGCGATCTTCGCGCTGCATCTCGCCGGCGCGTCGTCGATCCTCGGCGCCATCAACTTCATCACCACGATCTTCAATATGCGTGCGCCGGGCATGACGCTCCACCGCATGCCGCTGTTCATCTGGGGCGAGCTGGTGACCGCCTTCCTGCTGGTGCTGGCCGTGCCGGTGCTGGCGGGCGCGATCACGATGCTGCTCACCGACCGCAACTTCGGCACGACCTTCTTCGATGCGGCCGGCGGCGGTGACCCGATCCTGTTCCAGCACCTGTTCTGGTTCTTCGGGCACCCGGAGGTCTACATCATGATCCTGCCCGGCTTCGGGATTATCAGCCAGATCGTCTCGACCTTCTCGCGAAAACCGGTCTTCGGTTACCTGGGCATGGCCTACGCCATGGTCGGGATCGGCTTCGTCGGGTTCATCGTCTGGGCGCACCACATGTACACGGTCGGCCTCGACGTCGACACGCGGGTCTACTTCACCGTCGCGACGATGGTGATCGCGGTGCCCACGGGCATCAAGATCTTCTCGTGGATCGCGACGATGTGGGGGGGGTCCGTGCGCATGGACACGCCGATGCTGTGGGCCGTCGGCTTCATCTTCCTGTTCACCGTGGGCGGCGTGACCGGTGTGGTGCTGGCGAACGCCGGCCTCGACCTCGCGCTGCACGACACCTACTACGTGGTGGCGCATTTCCACTACGTGCTGTCGCTGGGCGCGGTGTTCACGATGTTCGCCGGTTTCTACTACTGGATCGGCAAGATGTCGGGCCGGCAGTACAACGAGACTCTGGGCAAGCTGCATTTCTGGATCACGTTCATCGGCGTGAACCTGACCTTCTTCCCGCAGCATTTCCTGGGTCTCGCCGGCATGCCGCGCCGCTATCCGGACTACCCGGACGCTTACGCGGGCTGGAACGAGATCTCCTCCTGGGGCTCCTACATCTCCGCGGTCGGCATCGTGCTGTTCATCTTCATCGTCATCCAGACGCTCACGTCCGGCCGCCGGGTCGAGGCGAACTACTGGGGCGAGGGTGCGACGACCCTGGAATGGACGGTTCCGTCGCCGGCGCCGCACCACACCCATGAGGAAATGCCGGTCATCAAGCCGGCCCCGGCCCACTGAGTGGGTTGCTGAACGGGTTGGAGCGGAACGTTGGCTGATACGGTCATCCTGAACGAGGACGGCGAGATTGCGCTCCGCGGGGCGCAATCCTCGCAGGTGAGGGACTATTTCCGGCTGCTCAAGCCGCGGGTGATGACCCTCGTCGTGTTCTCGGGGGCCACGGCCCTGATGATCGCACCGGGTGACATTCACCCGCTGATCGCGATCGTCGCCATCTTCTGCATCGCGATCGGGTCCGGCGCCGCCGGGGCCATCAACATGTGGTACGAGCGCGACATCGACGCGATCATGACGCGCACGGCGAACCGCCCGCTGCCAATGGGCCGGATCGCGCCCAGCGACGCGCTCGGCTTCGCGGTTGTCCTGTCGCTGCTGTCGGTGGCGCTGATGGGACTCGCGACCAACTGGGTCGCCGCCGGTATCCTGGCCGTGGCGATCCTGTTCTACGTCTTCGTCTACACGGTCTGGCTGAAGCGCCGCACGCCGCAGAACATCGTGATCGGCGGCGCGGCCGGCGCGTTCCCGCCGATGATCGGCTGGGCGGCGGTGACGGGCGATGTGAGCCTGGTCTCACTGTCGCTGTTCGCGATCATCTTCCTTTGGACGCCGCCGCACTTCTGGGCTCTGGCGCTCTACCGCAGCGGCGATTACGAACGCGCGGGCGTGCCCATGCTGCCCGTCGTGGCAGGACACGCCGCTACCCGCCGGCAGATCCTCTACTACACCGTGGCGATGCTGCCGGTCAGCCTGCTGCCGAGCCTTCTGGGCGCGACCGGGCTGACCTACGCGATCGGGACAGCGCTCCTCGGACTGGCGTTCGTATACTACGCCTGGCAGACCTACCGTGAGGCGGACGGCGGCGATGACCGCCATGCGCGCGCGCTCTTCAAATATTCGATCTGCTACCTGTTCCTGGTGTTCGCGCTGCTGCCGGTCGACCTGCTCGTCCAGCGGATGGTCTGAGGTGGCGATGGCGAAGCGATACCACAGCGAACGCCACCGGGAGCAGCGCGGCAAGAACTACGCGATGCTGGCCGTGATCGGCGGCCTGATCCTGGTCTTCTACCTGGTATTCATTGCCCGCGCGGGGCTGCTCGGATGAGCGCGGCCGACAACCGGACCGCGCGCGCACGGCGCAACCGGCGGGTCCTGCTCGGTGTTGTCGCGGGCGTCATCGGCATGAACGGGCTTGCCTACGCCATGGTCCCGGCCTACCGCGCCTTCTGCCAGCAGTTCGGCTTTGCCGGCACGCCGCTGGTCGAGGCGACGGCGCCGGCACCCGACGCCGTGATCGAGCGGCCCATCACCGTGCGCTTCGACAGCAACACCGAACCGGCGCTGCCCTGGCGCTTCAAGCCCGTGCAGCGCCAGATCGACCTGAAGGTCGGCGAGACCGGGCTGGCCTTTTTCGAGGCGGTGAACCGTCACGAGACGCCGGTCTCCGGCACCGCGACGTTCAACGTCACGCCGTTGAAGGCTGCCCCCTATTTCGTGAAGATCGAATGCTTCTGCTTCACCGAGCAGACGCTGGAACCCGGCCAGGCCGTCCAGATGCCCGTCACGTTCTACGTCGATCCCGCGATCGCCGAGGACAGGCATATGGACGACGTCACGGCCATTACCCTGAGCTACACGTTTTTCCGCGATCACGACGCCGAGGCCGCCCGCAAGTCGGCCGAAGTCGCATCGGACACGGACACCAAGGTCAACTAGACGACCGCTGAGAAGAGAGCGAAGCATGAGCGATCACGCACAACATCACTCCGAGGGCAACCACCCGTACCATATGCCAGATCCGAGCCCCTGGCCGATCACGGGCTCGATCGGCGGGTTCCTGATGGCCGTCGGCCTGATCACGTTCATGCACCCGTCGGTCTTCGGCGCGGGCCTCGAGGATTTCTTCACGACCATCGGTCTGTGGAGCATCGCACCGGGCGCGATCGTCGGCATGTGGACCATGATGGGCTGGTGGCGCGATGTCATCGACGAGGCCACGCACCAGAAGGCGCACACCAACGTCGTCCAGCTCAGCCTGCGGTACGGCATGATGCTGTTCATCATTTCCGAGGTGATGTTCTTCGCCGCCTGGTTCTGGGCCTTCTTCGACGCGAGCTTGTTCCCGAAAGAAGCTATCGGGGGCGTCTGGCCGCCGGAGGGCGTCGAGGTCTTCAATCCGTTCGACCTGCCGCTCCTGAACACGCTCGTGCTGCTGACCTCGGGTTTCACGGTGACCTGGGCGCAC
>JAEPNS010000138.1 GCA_017643325.1 Alphaproteobacteria bacterium
GCCGGCCTGGACGACATCCTCGCCGACGACGAGACAGACGCGGAAATGCGCGAGCTCGCGGAGGGCGAGCTGGAGGAACTGCGGGCACGCGAGCCCGAACTCGAGCAGAAGCTCAAGCTGATGCTGCTTCCGAAGGACGAGGCCGATACGAAGAACGCAATCCTTGAAATCCGTGCGGGGACGGGCGGCGACGAGGCCGGCCTGTTCGCCGCCGACCTGTTCCGGATGTACCAGCGCTATGCCGAGAACAAGGGCTGGAAAGTGGAGGTGATGGATTCCAGCGAGACCGGGATCGGCGGCATCAAGGAAATCGTGTCGAGCATTTCCGGCAGCGACGTGTTCTCGCGGCTGAAATACGAATCCGGCGTGCATCGTGTGCAACGGGTGCCCGAGACCGAGAGCAGCGGGCGGATCCACACGTCCGCGGCCACGGTGGCCGTGCTGCCCGAGGCCGAGGATGTGGACATCGAGATCGACGAGAACGACCTGCGGATCGACACCTACCGCGCGTCGGGGCCGGGCGGGCAGTCCGTCAACACCACGGACAGTGCGGTCCGGATCACCCATGAGCCGACCGGCATCGTGGTGACCCAGCAGGACGAGAAGTCCCAGCACAAGAACCGTGCGAAGGCGATGCGTGTGCTGCGGGCGCGGCTCTACGAACACGAGCGCCAGCAGAGGGATGCCGAACGGGCGGAGGCGCGGCGCAGCCAGGTCGGGTCCGGCGACCGCTCGGAGCGGATCCGTACCTACAATTTTCCCCAGGGCCGTGTCACCGATCACCGCATCAACCTGACCATGCATAAGCTCGACCGGATCCTCGACGGCGAGGCGCTCGACGAGCTGGTCGATGCACTCGTGACCGAGGACCAGGCCGCGCGCCTGGCCGAGGACGAAGGTGCCGATGCCTGACGCGCTCGCCGAAGCCGTGCCGGATATCCGGTCGACCCTGCATGGGGCCGCGGCACAACTGGAGGCGGCAGGCGTCGAAAACCCTCGGCTCGATGCGCGCCTGCTGCTCGGCCATGTGCTGGGGCGCGGGACGGCGTGGATGATCGCGAACGATGACACGGCGCTCGAAGCCGGCGAACAGGCCGCCTTCGCCGAATTGCTGGCGCGGCGCGCCGCGCGCGAACCGCTGGCGCAGATTCTGGGCGTCCAGGAGTTCTGGTCGCTGCCGTTTGAAACCGGCCCGGACGTCCTGACGCCGCGGCCGGACAGTGAGACCCTTGTCGAGGCGGTCCTCGATCTCGAAACCGACCGGGAAGCTGGGTTGCAGATCCTCGACCTTGGCACGGGTTCAGGCTGCTTGCTGCTCTCCGTCCTCTCGGAGTTCCCGAACGCGACCGGGACGGGTGTCGACGTCTCGCGCGCGGCGATCGGGGTCGCGGGCCGCAACGCGGTCCGACTCGGCCTTGACCGGCGTTGCGCATGGACCGTGTCGGGCTGGGCCGATTTGCCGCCCGGGCGATATGATGTCGTGATCTCGAATCCGCCGTACATCGAGACCGCCGCGATCGAGGAGCTCGAGCCCGAGGTGCGGGACCATGAGCCGCGCGGCGCGCTCGATGGCGGGGCGGACGGGTGTGACGCGTACCGCGATCTCCTGTGCCGGGCGCGGTCATGGATGAGCGAATCGGGGTGTCTGGTGTTCGAGCACGGGGCCGGCCAGTCCGACACCGTTGCGGCCATCGCGCGGTCGAACGGCTTTCAGGTCGCCGGGATTTACCGCGACCTGGCAGGGCGTGAGCGGGTCATCGTGTTGCGCGGGTAGGCTCGGGTCGGGGCGGTAAAAAAGTACTTGGAAAACAGGCATCGCATCCCTAGTCTGCAGCGGTCAGATCAACGCACGCCGCTTATGGCGATCACAATCCCTTAAGCTTTTTGCGAAATATCTGATCTCCCGGATCCGAATTTTGGAGCGGCTGCCCGAACGGGCGGCGCACTTCGGAAAGTCGTGTGATCCCAGGTGGGGGGCACGATTCGGAACGGGCGATGAGCCGTAATCAGGAACTCTGATCGACGGGACAATGCGACCAAACCAGAACAACAGGCGGTCCCGGGGCCGCGGCGGACGCAAGTCCGGCAATCCCCGCAATCAGACCTTCGACAGCAACGGTCCCGGCGCGCGCGTCAGGGGCAATGCGTCGCAGATCTACGAGAAGTATCAGCAGCTCGCCCGCGACGCCGCGTCGAGCGGCGACCGGATTGCGTCGGAGAATTTTCTGCAGCATGCAGAGCATTACTTCCGCGTGATGGCGGCGAACGGCCAGCGGAACGAGCAGCGCAACAACGCTGACGATTCGCAGAAGGACGCTGCGGACGGGAACGGTGCCGATACGGCCGCTGCGGACGAGGCTGCGTCGAACGAGGACGCCGCCGCCAAGTCGGACGATGACAAGCCCAAGGCCAACGGCGCACGCGCCAACGGCCGCAAGCGTCGTTCCCGAAAGACGGAAGAGTCCGATGACTCCGGATCGTCGGCCGATGACGACCGCACCGGCGAGGAAGCCGAAGCGGCGTCCGCCTGACCACGGCCCGGCCGGTGCGTTGCCGGCCTAGCTCGTGCCCAACATGATCTGATCGCCCGCGCGGATGGCACCGCCGCCGAGCGCGCGCAGATACACGCCCAGATCCGCGTGCCCCCAGTTCTTCTGGAGCGCAGCGGGGATGTTGATGTCACGCGTCGCCGTGTCCGGGTTGACGTTGGTGGCCGCGCATCGCTGCGTGCGGAGCAGGACCTCGAACGGCACGGCCCCGATCGTGATGCGGCGGCCCTCCCAGCCTTCCTCGTCACGCGGCTCCAGCCCCTCCACATAAAGATTCGCACGAAACCTGAGTGGATTGAGCGGGGCACGGGTGTGCGCTTCAAGCGCGCGAACCGTCTCGAGATTGATCAGGGACAGGACCTTCGCGTCCAGGTCCGAGAAGCTGTGGCCTTCGGCGCGCAGGAGCGTCGGCGGTCCGGAGATGTCGTCCGCCATGAACGCGCCGAAGAAGCGCTCCGTGGCCGCGCGGCCCTCCGGCGAGTCGAGGTTCGCGCACAGCCGTTCCTCGCCGTCGTGCCGTATCGTCAGCGATGCGGTGGCGTCGTCGTAAGACGTGTCCAGTTCGGCCAGCCGCGCGTCCCGGACCAGGGCAAGAAAGTTGGTTTTCGGCCTCCAGGTCGGATTGTCCGTATCGAATTCCAGGCCCGGGCGCCCGAGCGCGAACATCCGGTCGCCGGGGATCGTCGCGCCAGGCGCGATATCCGCGGTTTCGAGGCGTTGCCCGTTCATTCCCTTAACCGGATAGCGATAAATGTCATGAAGGATGGCGGCCATGGCATATCCGGGAAATCGTTGACGGACATCTTGTGTTGCGGATCAGCAACACCATATCTGGAGAGCGATAATTCGCCTTGATGGGGATGATCGCAACCCTTTGGTGCGAATGCCGTTTTCGGGTTCGCGATGTCGGCCTGCCTCTGCACGAGGGGGCTCTGGACGGAGGATGTGATGAATTTCGAGAAATTTACCGAACGCGCACGCGGGTTCGTGCAGGCTGCCCAGGATCTTGCGCAGCGCGAATCCCACCAGCGCCTGTCACCAGAACATCTGCTCAAGGTTCTGCTCGACGACGAGGAGGGCCTTTGCGCCAACCTGATCCGCGCAGCCGGCGGCGATGCCCGCCAGGCCGAGCAGGCGGTCGACCTCGCGCTCGACAAGATGCCGAAGGTCGAGGGCAGCGGCGCGGGAAGCCTCTATCTCGCGCCCGAGACCGGGAAGGTCTTTTCCTCGGCGCAGGACATCGCCGAGAAGGCGGGCGACAGCTTCGTGACGGTCGAACGCCTGCTGCTGGCGCTCGCGCTTGCGGCCGGCACCGACGTCGCGAAGATCCTTGCCGACGCCAACGTCACTCCGCAGGGCCTCAACGAGGCGATTAACAAGCTGCGCCAGGGCCGCACAGCCGATTCCGCGACGGCCGAAAACGCGTACGAGGCCCTGAAAAAGTACACGCGCGACCTCACGGAAGCGGCGCGCGAGGGCAAGATCGACCCGGTGATCGGCCGCGACGAGGAAATCCGCCGCACCATCCAGGTGCTCTCGCGCCGGACCAAGAACAACCCGGTCCTGATCGGCGAGCCCGGCGTCGGCAAGACCGCCATCGTGGAAGGCCTCGCGCAGCGCATCGTAAACGGTGATGTGCCCGAAAGCCTGCGCGACAAGCGCCTTTTGTCCCTCGACATGGGTGCGCTGATCGCAGGAGCGAAGTTCCGCGGCGAGTTCGAGGAGCGGCTCAAGGCCGTGCTCGAGGAGGTCGGCGCGGCGATGGGCGAGATCGTGCTTTTCATCGACGAGATGCACACAATCGTCGGTGCCGGTGCCGCCGAAGGCTCCATGGATGCCTCGAACATGCTCAAGCCGGCTCTCGCGCGCGGCGAACTGCACTGCGTGGGTGCGACGACGCTCGACGAGTACCGCAAGCATGTCGAGAAGGACGCCGCGCTGGCGCGACGCTTCCAGCCGGTCTTCGTGTCTGAGCCGACCGTGGCCGATACGATCTCGATCCTGCGCGGCCTGAAGGAGAAGTACGAACTCCACCACGGCGTCCGGATCACGGATTCGGCGCTCGTCTCAGCCGCGACCCTGTCGAACCGCTACATCACCGACCGTTTCCTGCCGGACAAGGCGATCGACCTGGTCGACGAGGCGGCCTCGCGCCTGCGCATGGAGGTCGATTCCAAACCGGAAGAACTCGACGAGATCGACAGGCGCGTCATCCAGCTCAAGATCGAGCGCGAGGCGCTGAAGAAGGAAAGCGACGACGCGTCCCGCGACCGGCTCGAGGCGCTCGAGGAGGAACTCTCCGACCTCGAGTCCCGCTCCGCGGACCTGACATCGGTCTGGCAGGCGGAGAAGGAGAAGCTTGCCGGGACCCAGAAGGTCAAGGAACAGCTCGATGCCGCGCGCATCGAGCTCGAGCAGGCCCAGCGCGAGGGCAACCTGCAGCGCGCGGGTGAACTCGCCTACGGCGTCATCCCGGATCTCGAACGTACGATCGCCGAGGCCGACGACGCTCCCGATGGGCACATGCTCGAGGAAGAGGTCACCGATTCCCATGTCGCCGGCGTGGTCTCGCGCTGGACCGGCGTGCCGGTCGACAAGATGCTCGAGGGCGAGCGCGAGAAGCTGCTCGAGATGGAGCAGGGGCTCGGTGCCCGCGTGATCGGACAGGAAGAAGCGATCTCGGCGATTTCCAACGCTGTGCGCCGTGCCCGCGCGGGCCTGCAGGACCCGAACCGGCCGATGGGCTCGTTCCTGTTCCTTGGTCCGACCGGTGTCGGCAAGACGGAACTGACAAAGGCCCTTGCGGAATTCCTGTTCGACGACGAGCAGGCGATGATCCGTATGGACATGTCCGAGTACATGGAAAAGCACGCGGTCGCCCGCCTGATCGGCGCGCCTCCGGGTTATGTCGGCTATGAAGAGGGCGGCGCGCTGACCGAGGCGGTCCGTCGCCGGCCCTATCAGGTCGTGCTGTTCGACGAGGTCGAGAAGGCCCATCCGGACGTGTTCAACATCCTGCTCCAGGTGCTGGACGACGGCCGCCTGACCGACGGCCACGGCCGTACGGTCGACTTCAAGAACACGCTGATCATCATGACGTCGAACCTCGGCAGCGAGTTCCTGTCGAACCAGGCCGAGGGCGAGGACAGCGATGTCGTGCGTGAACAGGTCATGGAAGTCGTGCGCGGCGCGTTCCGGCCCGAGTTCCTGAACCGGCTCGACGAGATCCTCCTGTTCCACCGGCTCACACGCGAGCAGATGTCCGGGATCGTCGCGATCCAGCTTGGCCATCTGCGCCGCCTGCTGGAGGACCGCAAGGTCACCCTGGAACTGGACGAGGCCGCGACCGAGTGGCTGGCCAACGCAGGCTACGACCCGGTCTACGGTGCACGACCGCTCAAGCGCGTGATCCAGCGTCATCTGCAGAACCCGCTCGCGGAAAAGCTGCTGGAGGGCTCGATCGCCGACGGCGATACGGTCCAGGTCTCCGCCGAGGCCGACGGCCTTGTGATCAACGGCGAGACCGTGCACGCGGAGGCGGCGTAACAGGTTGGCGGAGCGGTCCCGATCTTCTCGCCGTCGGCGTTGGTGGCTGATCGGGGCCCTCTTCCTCCTTCCACTGCTGATCGTTCTGGGCGGGCTGGCGTATTTTTTCGGCAGCGCTGCAACGCAACGCCACGACATCACGCTTCCGGCGCGTGGTTTGCCCGGGATGCCTGGCGATCAGGGAGAGCGCTACGCCACGTTTTTCGAGGATGGAGAGCTCGACCGGACACGCGTCGAGACGTCGTTCTCCGATGTCGCGGGGCAACTGAGGGACGTCCGTGTCATTTTCGTCCCGTCCTATCTCAGCGATACCGCGGTCCCGTCCGTGTCGCTCGGGAATTCGCTGGGCTACATGGCCGGAATCTTCAACTGGCTGGAAGATGAAGGCTTTCGGGCCGACATCGCCGCCGTGGAGACCGAGGACACGGTCGTCGGGAACGCGGCACGTTTGCGCACCGTGATCGGGACAACGCAAGAGCCGCTGTGCTTTGTGACGCACAGCAAGGGCGGGCTCGACGTCCTGGAGTATCTCCGGACGGCGACACGCGAGGAACGTGGCCGGGTTCGGTGCTGGATCGCCATGCAGGTGCCGTTCTCCGGCTCGCCCGTGGCGGATCTCGCAACCGAGATCTCCGGGCTGCCCGAGACCGCCGATGCCTTGCTGCGCGCCCTTGGCGGGCGTGGAGAATCCCTGGACGACCTGACGACGGCGACGCGCGAGCGCTACATCTCCGACCATCGCGATGAGTTGCGGGAGATTTTTTCCCTGATATCGCCGGTCTGTCTCGCGACACACGTCCCGGACCCCGGCACCTTCGAACGGCCGACGTCTTGGAGTTATCCCGCGCTGGTCTGGATGCAGGAGAACGGTGTCCCGAGTGATGGGCTGGTGCCCGTCCGCTCCGCTCTACGAATGTGCACGCGCACGTTGCTGCTGGAGGGCATCGACCATACCGGTATCGTTTCGCCCGGCGTGGTCGCGCCGATCGATCAGGAGGCGCTCATGAAAGCGCTTTTCGTGCTCGCGCTCGACCGATCCGCCCAATAAATAAAAATTCGGGAATAAAACCGGCGTCTGCCTGTTCTTGACGTGCCTAGGCAAGTAGGCGGTCGGGTGACCGAGCGTTGCGGCCGGCGGGTGGGCAAGCACCCGGTAGTCGCGACACCCCGGTCATCCGGCATTTTTTGGCCACGGGGGAAGAGTTCAGGTTGTGTTCGATGCTCGAAACCCTTGTCAAACGATGCGGTGCCCGCCCATCCTTGCCGGCGAACACCCCCGATAGGCGGCGGGCAGCGGAACATCCCCGCGTTCCGTTCCCGCCGCCGTTGGGCTGGAGCATGGCATGGGGCGCACCTCGTTCGACCTGGTCGAACCGCATATCCCGAGTTTGCGGCGCTACGCGCTGGTGCTGCTGCGCCATGACGAAACGCGCGCCGATGACCTCGTGCAGGACTGTCTCGTACGGGCCCTGTCGCGCTGGCATCTCTGGAAGCGGCCCGGCAACCTGCGCGCCTGGCTCTTCACCATTCTCCACAATATCTACGTCAACGACGTGGCGCGGGCCGCGGCACGTCCCGATGTGGTCGAGATCCAGGACTACTTCCCCGCGATGGCCGTCCCCGCCAACCAGACCGACCGGGTGCGGCTGCGCGAGGTCGTATCGGCGATCCAGGCACTGCCGGACAATCAGCGCCAGACTCTGCTGCTCGTGACCATGGAAGGTTTCAGCTATGAGGAAACGGCCGACATCACGGGCGTGCCGATCGGGACGGTGATGTCGCGGCTTTCGCGGGCGCGGGACAAGGTGCGCGATACGTCGGCCGGAGACCGGCCGGCGCGCGGACGGAGCGTGACGTGAGCGATCAGGAAAAACAACCGAGCGAAGAAGAACTTCAGGCGTTCGTCGACGACCGTCTCGATCCCGCGCGGCGCGACGAGGTCGAGTCCTGGCTCGCCGGGAACGCCGATGCGGCCG
>JAEPNS010000139.1 GCA_017643325.1 Alphaproteobacteria bacterium
TATCGGAACCGAGCGAAAAATCGACGAGTCCCGCGGCAACCGCGGCCGCCGAGCCGGACGAGGACCCGCCCGACACGCGGCCCGGTGCGTTCACGTTGCGTGGCGTCCCGTAGTGGACATTCTCGCCGGTGAGCCCCGTTGCGAGCTCCTCCGTCACGGTCTTGCCGAACAGATTCGCGCCGGCATCGAGACAGCGGCGGATCACCGGCGCGGTTTCGCGGGCCGGATCATGGGTGCGCAGCCAGTCAGGGTTGCCGCATCCGGTCACGTGACCGGCCACGTCGATGATGTCCTTGGCAGCGAAGTCGAGCCCCGCGAGCGAACCCTTGTCCGCGCCCGGCACCTCGAAAAGCCCGTGCGGCACGAAGGCGCCAACCGTGTCGTCCATGCGTTCCCCCTGCATGCGTTCGATCCGGAACCTTAGAGGCAAACACACCGCACGCGAAGCCGGCGCTTGCGCCGGTCAGCGGCGCGCGACTACCGTGCGCCCATGAGCGCGACGATCACCGACAACGCCGCTGCCGGTGCGCCGGACGCCGACGTCCGAATCGACTGGCGCAACCTCTACTGGGTGGCGTTGGTGCTGGTCCTGACGGTGGCGTCCATCGTCTACGGCAACGACTGGGCGCTCAACTTCGTGCACGTGATCTCCGGCCTGTTGTGGACCGGGATCGATCTGTTCATGGGCTTCGTCATCGGCCCCATCATGCGCAAGGTGGCATTCCCGGTGCGCCGCGCCGTCACCGTCCGGCTGATGCCGCGCATGATGTTCATCCTGCCGACGCTGGCGATCGTGGCGCCCACGACCGGCTGGTTCCTTGCGGCACGTTACGGCTTCACCGGGCTGCCCTTCCCGGAATACTGGTGGATGGCCGCGGCCCTCGCGATCACGACCATCCTGAGCGTCCAGGGCCTCGCGGTGCTGCTGCCGACGAACATCCGGGTGTATCTGGAGATGCGCAAGCCCGAGCCCGACGGCGAGAAGATCGCGCGCCTGATGCGACGCTATGTCCGGGTCGTCGCGTTCCAGGGCCTGATGCAGGTGGCGATCATCGTCATCATGGCGCGCTTCGCCACGGGGATTTAGAGCAAACCCGGCATCCTTCGAGTTGCCGCCTTCGGCGGCTCCTCAGGATGAGGTTATTGGAACGGCACGTACCTCATGCTGAGGAGCGAGCAAAGCGAGCGTCTCGAAGCGTGCTTGGCAGGCCTGTCATTTCCCCAGATGTCCCAGCGGCAACGCCGTCCGGTAACAGACCTGCTTCAGCGCGAAGCTTGACTTGATGCTCGACACGCCGGGGATCTTCGTCAGGTGGTCGAGCATGAACCGCTGGAACGCGTCGAGATCCGGTGCGACGACACGCAGCAGGTAGTCGCTGTCGCCCGTCATGAGGTAGCACTCCATCACCTCCGGCCGCGCGACGATGTCCCGCTCGAACCGGTCCAGCGCATCGTCGACCTGTTTTTCGAGCGAGACCTGCACGAAGACGCTCACAGGCAACCCCACTTCCGCCGGGTCGAGAAGCGTCACATAGGACCGGATCGTGCCCTGCTCTTCCAGATGCCGGACGCGCCGCAGGCAGGGCGACGGCGAGAGCCCGACCGTGTCGGACAGTTCGACATTCGAGATGCGCGCATCGGACTGCAGGGTCTCAAGAATACGGCAATCGATCGCATCAAGGTTATTCACCGGCACTGTATGCCTCCAATCTGGGTTTTTCTGATCATTTATTGCCATAAATGGCTGTCCGAACGCCATATTCGCAATCCCGTTCGGGCACCCCGGTGATAGGCTTCGGGAACCCTCAAGTCACGGACCGGACCGATGAACGCGAAAGCCAATCCGAAGACCATCCTGTCGAACGTCGATATCCCGATGCTCGAGGCGCTGGAAAAGAAGATCCTCTGGCTCGCGTCATGGACGATCCACAACGCCAACCACATCCGCGAAAGCCGCGACGGGCTGAAAGTCGGCGGCCACCAGTCGTCCTGCGCCTCGTCGGCGACGCTGCTGACGGCGCTCTACCTGCATTCGCTGCGCGCCGAGGACCGGGTGGCGGTCAAGCCGCACGCTTCGCCGGTCTATCACGCAATCCAGTACCTGCTCGGCCGCCAGACCCGCGAGAAGCTGGAGAACTTCCGCTCGCTGGGCGGTGCCCAGTCCTACCCGTCGCGCACGAAGGACACCGACGACGTCGACTTCTCGACCGGCTCGGTCGGGCTCGGCGTCGGTGTGACGCTGTTCGGCGCGATGGTGCGCGACTATGTGCGCCTGCACCGGCTGGGCGACGCACGGGCTAACAACCGTCTCGTTGCGCTGATGGGCGACGCCGAACTCGACGAGGGCAACGTGTTCGAGGCCCTTCTCGAGGGCTGGAAGCACGACGTGCGGAACCTCTGGTGGGTGATCGACTACAACCGCCAGAGCCTCGACGGCGTTGTGCACGACTACCTGTTCCAGCGTATCAAGGACTTCTTCGGCTCGGTCGGCTGGAAGGTGATCGAACTGAAATACGGCAAGCTGCAGGAGGCCGCGTTCGCAAGGCCGGGCGGCGACGCCTTGCGGGAATGGATCGACAACTGCCCGAACCAGCTCTATTCGGCGCTGACCTTCCAGGGCGGTGCGGCCTGGCGGCGGAACCTGGAGGCGGACCTGGGTAACGTCGACGGGATCAAGGCGATCCTCGACGACCATGACGACGACGCCCTGCACCGGCTGATGACCAACCTGGGCGGCCACGACATGGAAGCGACGCTCGAAGCGTTCGCGTCGGTCGGCGACGACGACACGCCGCATTGCTTTGTCGCCTACACCATCAAGGGCTTCAACACACCGCTGGCCGGCCACAAGGACAACCACTCGGGCCTCATGAACCCCGACCAGATGACCGCCTTCAAGGAGAGCCACGGCATCCGCGACGGACACGAGTGGGACATCGCCGAGGGCCTCGGGGTCGGGGAGGACGCGATCCGCGCCTTCCTTTCAGACGTCCCGTTCGCACAGCGCCCCGAGCCGGAGCCCGCTCCGCGCATTCCCATCGACACGCTGGCGGTGCCGAAGGGCAAGCGCATGTCGTCCCAGGAGGCGTTCGGCGACATCCTCAACGAACTCGGCCGCGGCGACAGCGAGATGGCGCGCCACATCGTGACCACGACACCCGACGTGACCGTCACCACCAACATGGCGGGATGGGTCAACCAGCGCGGGCTGTTCCACCACCAGGAGATGGCGGACATCTTCCGCGAGGAGCAGGTGCCCTCGGCCTTCAAGTGGGCGATGAGCCCGTCTGGCCAGCACATCGAGCTGGGCATCGCGGAGAACAACCTGTTCCTGCAGCTCGCCGCGCTCGGGCTGTCCGACAGGCTGTTCGGCGCGCGGCTGCTGCCGGTCGGTGCGCTCTACGACCCGTTCATCGCGCGCGGGCTCGATTCCCTGAACTACGCCTGCTACCAGGACGCACGCTTCATGCTGGTCGCGACACCGTCCGGCATCACGCTCGCGCCCGAGGGCGGCGCGCACCAGTCGATCAACTCGCCGCTGATCGGCATGTCACAGCCGGGACTGACCTCCTTCGAGCCGGCCTATGCCGACGAGCTGGCCCACATCATGGGCTGGGGCTTCGAGCACATGCAGGACGACGACGGCGGCTCGGTCTACCTGCGCCTGTCGACGCGCGCCATCGACCAGCCAGAACGCGACTTCGCGCCGATCGCCGACGATGTCATTGCCGGAGCGTACTGGCTGCGTGAGCCGGAGCCGGGCGCGGAACTGGCGATCGTGTATACGGGCGTCGTGGCCCCCGAGGCGCTGGAGGCGCATGAGGCCATGCTCGAGGACATTCCCGGCGCGGGCGTACTCGCGGTGACGTCGGCCGACCGGCTGTACGCCGACTGGCAGGAGACCGTGCGCGCCCACGCCAAGGGGCCGGACGTCGCGCCGGCCCACATCGAGACACTGCTCTCCCGGCTCGCGCCCGACGCCGGCCTGGTGACGGTCCTTGACGGTCATCCGATGACGCTGAGCTGGCTGGGCGGCGTGGCCAATCACGACATCGCGGCGCTCGGGGTGGAGACGTTCGGACAGTCGGGCGATCTCCAGGACCTCTACCGGATTCACGGGATCGACGCGGATGCGATCCTCGATGCCGCGGCGGCAGTGATCACGAAGCGGATGCGGCGCAACGGGGGACTGCGGCTGGCGGCGGAATAGACCTACGTCTCGCCCGCCGGCGTCGCGGGCTTTGCCCGCGCGCCACCGCGACGCGCCATATACACGACCGCGCCAACGATGATCGCGCCGCCGATCCAGGTCCACAGCGTCGGCACCTCGCCGAAAAGAATGAACCCGAGCGAGGCTGTGACGATCAGGCGCGAGTAGTCGTATGGCAGCACCGCCGAGGCTTCCGCCGCCGTGAACGCCCGGGTCAGGCATATGTGGGCACCCAGGCCCGCGACGCCGAGCATGGCCATCCAGAACAGCGCCTCCGGCGTCGGCCAGGACCAGACGAACAGTGCCGGTAGAAGCGTCGCGGGGACGGATACCATCGCCAGCCAGGCGATCGTGGTGTTAGGCGGGTCGTCCTTCGAAAGCGAGCGGATCATCAGGTTCGACGCCGCGATGAACACAGCCGAGATCAGCGGCAACGCGAACCACGGATCGACGCTCGAGACACCCGGCCGCAGCACCACCCACACGCCGACAAACCCGACGATGGTGGCGATCCAGCGGGGCGCGCGCACCGACTCGCCCAGCAGCAGGGCCGCGCCGATGGTGCCGAACAGGGGCGCGGCAAAGGTCAGCGCCGACACTTCCGCGAGCGGCAGGCGCGCCTGGGACAGCACCAGCAGGATAAGCCCGACCATCGAGTAGAATCCGCGCAGGATCTGGCCGACCGGGCGCTTCGAACGCAACGCCGTGTCCCGGTTGCGAAGGATCCACGGCAGCATCAGCAGGAAGACGACCAGCGAACGCCAGAAGGCGACGACCAGCGGGTCGGCACCCTCTCCCACGGAAAAGCGCACCAGCGGCCCGTGGGTACCGAAGAAGAGCGACGCCCCGAGCATCCAGATACCGCCGCGCGCCGGGCCCGGCAGGCGATGGAAGGCGTCAAACAACCCGGTTCGGGACCGGTTCGCCCGCCAGCAGCAGGTCGAGGCCGTCGAGCAGCATGTCCCCCATGGCGGTGCGGGCGTCTGTCGCCGCACTGCCGATGTGGGGCGTGATGAAGACGTTCGGCAGCTCGAGATACTCGGGACGGACGTTGTCGGGTTCGCCGTTGAACACGTCGAGGCCCGCGGCCGCGACCTTGCCGGACTTGAGCGCGTCGATCAGCGCGTCGTCGTCGACGAGGTCGCCGCGCGAGATGTTCACCACGATCGCCCCGTCCGGCAGCAGCGCGATGCGCTCGGCGTTGAGAAATTTCCGCGTCTCGGGCGTCGAGGGTGCAGTGATGGCCAGGAACGGACTCGCCTCCAGCAGGCCCTCGATGCTCGTGTAGTAGCTCGCGCCTGCCTCGTCGTCGAAGTTAAGGCGCGTGCGGTTGTGGTAACGAATGGTCATGTCGAAACCCCGCGCGCGTTTGGCGAGCGTGCGGCCGATGCGCCCCATCCCGAAGATCCCGAGCGTGCCGCCGGTGACATCCGCGCCCACCAGCATGCGCGGCGACCAGCTGTCCCATTCCCGCGCCCGCATGATCGCGGCGCCCTCCGTTGCGCGACGGGCTGCGCCGAGAAGCAGGAGCATGCCGATCTCCACGGTCGGGTCGGTGACCGCGTCGGGCGTATTGAGCACCGCAATGCCGCGTGCCTTCGCCGCATCGGTGTCCACATGGTCGAGCCCCACCGAGAGGGTCATGATGGCCTTCACGCTGTCCGGCAGTCGTGCGATGGCGTTCGCGTCGAGCGGTTCCGTCACGCAGATCAGCAATGCGTCCATGCCGTCGGCCGCCGCGATCACCTCGTCGGTCGACATGATGTCGTCACTCTCGTTGAGGGTCGCGTCATAGTCAGCCGCAAGCCGCGCCTCGTTCGCCGGCATCAGGCGGCGCGTGACCAGAACCCTCGGTTTGTCGCTCATGATCGACTGCTCGTGGCGTGTTGATGTATGCGCTGTTAGCATTTTCACCCATCCGGCGCACCGCGCACATACCGCAGGTGCAACAGACCCATGCAGGAGAGTCGACCATGCGCCTCAAGGGAAAAACCGCCATCGTGACAGGATCCGGTTCCGGGTTCGGCGAAGGCATAGCGAAGGTTTTCGCCCGCGAAGGCGCGAATGTCGTCGTGAATGACGTGAACGAGGACGGCGGCAAACGGGTGGCCGCGGAGATCGCGTCCGAGAACGGCAACGCCAGTTTCTTCGCCGCCGATGTCACCAGCGCCGAAGACATGACCCGCCTCGTCGACCATGCGACAACGACTTACGGAGGGCTCCATATCCTCGTGAACAATGCGGGCGTCGCCCACAAGCGCAAGTCGATGCTCGATGTCACCGAGGACGAGCTGGACCGGATTCTCGCTGTGAACGTGAAGGGCCTCTACCACACGGCCAACGCCGCGATCCCGGTCATGCGGGCGGGCGGAAGCGGGGCCATCGTCAACATCGCCTCCACCGCCGCCGTCCGGCCCCGGCCCGGGCTGACCTGGTACAACGCATCCAAGGGCGCGGTGACGACACTGACAAAGTCGATGGCCGTGGAGCTGGCCGAGGACGGCATCCGCGTGAATGCCGTCAACCCGGTCGCCGGCGAGACCCCCCTGCTCCCGACATTCCTGGGCGAGGACACGCCCGAGAACCGGGAAGCGTTCCGGCAGACGGTGCCGCTCGGCCGCTTCTCGACCCCCAAGGACGTCGGCGACGCCGTGCTGTTCCTCGCCTCGGACGAAGCCTCGCTGATCACCGGCGTGTGCATGGAAATCGACGGCGGACGGTGTGTCTGACCTCCGCGCGGCACTCTAAGCGTTCCCGGATGAGTCCGGCGATCAATCCGGATAGACCAGCGCCGCGAGTTCCTCGTGGGTGGTCATCCAGACCCAGTCGATATCCTTCACCGTCGCGATCGCGTCGCGGAACTCGATCGCACCGTAGGGACGGCCGAACACATGGGCGTGAGCGGTGATGTCGAGGACGGCCGGCGGCGATCCGATGGTCGCGTAGCGCTCGACGATCCGCTTGATCGTGTCGGAATAGGCCTGCGGCTGGTTGCCGTAGCGCATGTAGATCGGCAGGTCGTTGATCTCCATGGTAAACGGCACCGCGGCGAGCGGGCCCGCCTTCGTCTCCATAAGGTACGGCAGGTCTGCATTGAAATGGTCGATGTGCCAGATGAAGCCGTTCTCCGCGAGCAGATCGCAGGTGTTCGGGCTGCAGGTTCCCCGCGGGCTGGAGAAGCCCCGGGGCGCCTTGCCGATGACATCCTCGAACAGCGAGATGCCGGTCTTGAGGTCCGTCTCCTCCTCGGCGCGCTCCTGGTAAACGGGCAGCGTGTTCTGCATCCACGCATGGGCCCCGACGAAATGGCCATCGTCGTCGATGCGCTTCAGCAGCTCCGGCCATTTCTCGGCGATGATCCCGCTCGCAAAGGTGCCGCACGGCACAACCAGAACGCCGACGATGTCGAGCAGGCGCGGGGCCCCGATCGTCATGCCGTACTCGGCCCAGGATCGCGCCTGGGTATCGAGGTAGCCCGCCTTGAGCGGGTTGCCCATCGGGCCGATCCCCGGCGCGGCGTCATCCTCCCACGCCTCGCACATGATATTGACGGAGACGGCGAGCACCTTCCCCTCGGGCCAGCCTTTCGGCAATTCGTTCACGGCCATGAAATCCTCATTCGTCACGGTCTGGATTGTTGCGGACGGGTCGCCGCCCTGTGATGATGCGGCATTCGCGGCCTTGAGCCAACCGCCGCATGCGACGGCGGATCTTCCGCGAGACAGGACAGGGAGTTCCAGATGCTGACCACAACCATCACCGGCAGCCTGCCCAAGCCGGCCTGGCTGGCCGAGCCCGAGAAGCTCTGGGCACCGTGGACCACGGACGATC
>JAEPNS010000013.1 GCA_017643325.1 Alphaproteobacteria bacterium
GGCTTGATTCTGGCGGACCTTCCGATCGTTGGCTGGGAAAGTGTGCAGAAGCGCTGCGTCGATCTTGTCCTGGGGGGACTCCTGCTGATCGTCCTGGCACCGGTCATGCTGCTCATCGCACTGGCCATCATGATCACCATGGGCCGCCCGGTGCTGTTCCGGCAGAAGCGCTACGGCTTCAACAACGAGGAATTCACGGTCTACAAGTTCCGCACGATGCGCGCCGAAGCGGCGCAGCCCTCGGATTCGCCGGACGCGAAGGTCGACCAGGCGACCCGCGACGATCCGCGGATCACGACGTTCGGACGCTTCCTGCGCAAGACGAGCCTCGACGAACTGCCGCAGCTGATCAACGTGCTGCGCGGCGAGATGTCTCTTGTCGGCCCGCGGCCCCATGCCGTCGCGCACAACGAGCAGTTCGGCGCGATCATCGACGAGTATTTCGCGCGCCACCGGGTGAAGCCCGGCATCACCGGCTGGGCCCAGATCAACGGCCTGCGGGGGGAAACCGACACGCCCGAAAAGATGCGGCGGCGCGTCGAGTACGACCTCTACTACATCGACAACTGGTCGATTCTGCTCGACATCCGCATCCTTTTCCTCACGATCTTCGTCGGTTTCATCAACAAGAACGCCTACTGATCCGACCGGCGCCCGCGGCATGTCAGAACCCCGTCCCCACACGTCCTTTGCGCTGCGCCTGGCCTTCGGCGGACTGCTCACCGTGCTGGTGCTCGCGCCGCTGCCCCTGGGCAGCAACCGGCAATGGGCCTGGAGCCTGCTCGCGATCGCCGTGGCCGTCACCCTTCTGGTCTGGGCAGTGGGCGTGGCCCGCACACCGGGCGCGATCCGGATTCCCTGGTCCCGGCACCTGCCGGCAACCGTCGCCTTCCTGCTCGCCATTGCCTGGTTCTGCCTCCAGGCGAGCGGCATCACGCCCGCCGCCTGGGACCACCCGCTGTGGGCACAGGCCGCAGCGGCACTGGACAAGCCGGACCTGGGCGGCGCGATCAGCCTCAACCCCAATGCGTCGTTCGACGGCGCCATGCGGCTGCTGGCCTACGGCGCGGTGTTCTGGCTCGCGATGCATTTCTGCCGCTCGCGCCGGCGCACCAAGCAGCTGCTCTGGGCGATCGTCATTTCCGGCAGCGTCTATGCCGTCTACGGACTCGCCGTCCAGTTCAGCGGCACCAACACGATCCTCTGGTTCGACAAGTGGGCCTACGAAAACGTGGTCACCTCCACCTTCGTGAACCGGAACAACTTCGCCACTTACGCCGGCCTCGTCATCGTCGCGGCGTTCGGCCTGCTGACACGCAAGGCGGACGAGGCGGCGGAGCTCGGCATCGCGAACCGGGCGGGGATCGCGCATATTCTCGACAGCCTCGGCCCGCAGGTGTTCGGCCTGTTCCTCGCGCTGTTTGTCACCGGCACCGCGCTGCTGCTCACGGCCTCGCGCGGCGGCATCCTCAGCACCGGCTTCGGGATCCTGGTTTTCCTCGCCGGCCTCGCGCTCTACAAGCGCCGCCGGCTGCGCCACACGATCGTGTTTGCCGGGATCGTGATCCTCGGCGGGATCCTGCTGATCAGCTTCAGCGGGCGGGAAGTGATCCTGCGTCTGAACCAGAGCAACGACGACCTGTCCGGGCGTGGCCAGGTATGGGAGATGACGCGCGAGGCGTTCGCGGAACGGCCCGTTCTCGGGACCGGCCTCAACACATTCGCCGACGTCGCCATCCGCAATCGCAGCGCGCAGATGCCCCCGCAGGCCAGCCCGTTCCTGCGCGCCCACAACGGCTATCTGGAAATGCTGCTCGAAGGCGGGATCGTCGGCTTCGGCCTGATCATGTTCGCCCTCGCCTGGGCCGGGGGCTGGTGTATCTACGGCATATTCATGCGCCACGAGGACGGCGTGTTCCCTATCGTGGGGCTTTCGGCGATCGCCGTGGTCGGGGCGCATGCCTGGGTGGATTTCAGCCTGCAGATTCCGGCCGTCGCGGTCACCTTTGCCGCCATCGCGGCGGCCGGATGCGCGCAGGCCAACCGGCACCGGCGCGCCTGACCCGTCGATCCGCTAGGTGTCGCTGACCGGAAGGCGCGAGGCGCGGAAGTACAGCAGATTGAACCGCGCGCGCGCCCCGGGATCCTCGCGCAACGCCTCGCGGACTTCCGCCAGGCGGTATCGCGCGCGGGTGCGCTGCACCAGTTCACCGGGGAACCAGCGCATCGCGAGACGGACCTGCCCCGCGGTCTCGGCCTGCACATCGGGCGGCAGGTCGTTCCAGACGGCGAGGGCGAGGTCGAGGCGGGGCAGCACCAGGCGCGGATCCGTCGGCGCCGTGCGATAGGACATCTGCAGGTAGCGGGCGATATCCGCACGCAGGCCCTCGCGCTCGATGTTGGCCTGCGCGAGACGCATCCATGAAAACGGCGCGGTCGGCGCCAGTTCGACGTCGAGCCGGTCGGCCGCGATCGCCGCGTCGAGAAGCTCGGAGCGCCCGGCGCTGCCGGGCGGCTCGCGGCGCGCCAGCGTGAAGTTGAGCGCCCCGAGATCCGCCGCATAGCGGGCGCTCGAATACCAGCCCAGCGCCGTCACGCGGCTCGACCGGGCAAACCGAATATCGGAAACCGGAATATCGGCACCGCGCCCCAGGGCGCGGACGGTCTCGTCGAAGGGGGCCGTGATGATTCCCGACACAAGGCGCGGCGTCGCGAGGGCGATGAGCAGCAGCGCCAGAACGGCGGAAAACGCGACTGCGGACAATCTCGATCGCGACATCGCCTGCCGCCTCCATCCGGCCCGGTGCGAAGGCTAGTCGGTGTAGTACTTCCGATAGCTGCCGTAATAATAGTAGCCGGAGTCGCCGTAGTCGTACGAGGCGTGTTTCTTGACGTTGACCTGCGTCAACACGGTGCCCGCCATGTTTGCGCCGGCCTCGAGCGCCTGTTTGATGCCGGCGAGCGCGGTCTCGCGCCGGGTCTTTTCCCAGCGGACGAGGAACAGCGTCCGGTCCACGTCGCGCATCAGCACCAGCGCGTCGGAGACCGCCATCAACGGCGGCGTGTCAAGCACGACCATGTCGTACATCTCGCCGAGCTGGCGGATCAGGTCGCGCATCTCGTGCGAGCTGAGCATGTCGGTCGGGTTGGGCGCGCGCGATCCGGCCGTGATGTAGTGCAGCGTCGAGGACGGGTGGATCTCGATCACGTCCTCGATCTGCGCCTGTCCCGCCAGGTAGTCGCTCAGGCCGCGCTGGTTCGGCACGTCCATGTAGGCGTGGAGGCTGGAGTTGCGCAGGTCGCAGTCCAGGATGATCACGCGCTGGCCGGACTTCGCGGCCGTCATCGCGATCGACAGCGACGTGGACGTCTTGCCTTCGCCCGGGATCGACGAGGTGATCAGCACGGTCTTCGGCGGCCGGTCGACGGACGAGAGCATGAGGCCGGTCCGCACGGAGCGTATGGCCTCGCCGTAGGTCGAGTTCGGTCTTGCGACCGCGAACTCGTGGGGCCGTTTGCCGTCGGTCTGCCCCTTGGTCAGCGCCGGCACCATGCCGAGCGCGGCGACACCGGACAGGTTCTCCAGCTGGGCCGTCGAGCGGAAGCCGCTGTCCATGAACTCGGCCACGAAGGCCAGCGCGAAGCCGACAAAGGCGGAGAACACGACCGCCGCGATCATCATCAGCTGCTTGTTCGGGCGGAACGGGCCACCGGGCACGGTCGCGCGCGAGATGACGCGGGCGTCGGCCTGCTGCTCGGTGTTCTCGAGAATGTCGGTTTCCTTCAACCGCTCGAGGAACGTCTCGTAGAGCTGCTTGTTGGCGGACAGCTCGCTGGCGAGCGACTGCAGGGTCGCCTGCGCCTCGTTCTGCTCCTCCAGCGTGCCCTCGAGCCGGTCGAGCTCCTCGCGAATGTTCGATTCACGCACGCGCGCGATCTGCACCTCGTTGCGCAGGTTCGACGCGATCTTCTGGACCTCGCGCTCGATCGCCGCGCGCAGGTCGGCGAGCTCGTTTTCCGCCAGCTGGAGGCGCGGATGGCCCGGGCGCAGCTGGGTCTGGAACTCGGCGACCTTCCGGATCACCTCGGCCTCCTGCTCGCGCAGGCGCGAGATCAGGTCCGAGTTGAGGACGGCCGCGGCGGTTTCGAGACCCGAGCCCGTCTGCAGGAGCTCCTGCACCTGGTTGAACCGCGCCTCGGCTTCGGACCGTGCGATCCGGGCTTCCGAAAGCTCCTCGTTCGCGCGCGCAAGCTGCTGCTGGTAGACGGTGATCCCGCCCGCGTCGATGATCCCGGCGTCGGCCCGGTAGCGCGCGATCTCGCGCTCCTGGGTGATCACCCGTTCGCGCAGTTCGTTGACCCGCCGCTGGAGGAAATCGCCCGCGTCGGTGGTCGCCGTCGTCAGGCTCTCGAGCTGGTCCTCGATGTAGAGGTTCGCCGTGGTGTTGGCGGCTTCGGCCGCGAACGTCGGGTCGGTCGACACATAGCTGATGGTGATGACACGGCTGCGCGGCGACGGGGACACCGAAAGCCCGCCCTGATACTGGGCCGCGGCGATCTCGCGCAGATACGCGGTACGCTCGGCCTCCGGCATCTGGAGCAGCGGGCTGTCGGCGTGGGGGTCTGCGCTCGCCTCCTGCTGCAACTCGGTCACGTCCTCCGGAGTCCCGATCAGGCTCAGGAACAGGAGCTTCACGTTCTTGACGGCCACCTCGGTCAGGGACGGCTCGGGCACGCGCAGGAGCGGATTGAACAGCGGCGACTGGGTCAGGTTCAGCCGGTCGACGGCCTTGTAGGCGAGGCTCCGGCTGCGGATGACCTCGGCCTCGGTCTCGTTGGTGTAGTAGTCCGGGGTCACGCCGCTGACCACCTGGTCGATGTCCACGACGTTCTGGCGGTTGGGCTCGACGACGATTTTCGCGCTGGCGGAATAGAGCGGCGTGATCTGCTGGATCATCAGATACGCGATGGTCGACAGGATCAGGACCACGCCCGCAATCAGATACTTGCGGCGCTTCACGATCGACAGCAGCCGGCGCAGGCTCAACGTCTCCGAATCGGCCGCGGGCATGAAGCCGCCCGCGTCCGGCATCGGATCGTATTCCTGGGTCGGGAACTGTGTGACCGTGCTCATCTGTCTTTCGTCGATCGCATGCAACATGGGTAAACGTCCGAGTGCTTACAATGCGAGGGCGCTGAATTGCCGGAAACTTGATGGTTCGGCCGCGACGTCGCAATACGCATGTCGCCGCATACCCAACTACCCGGTTTTCCCCTCACAGCACAGTTAAGCAATCGCTATGCCAAGCTGCGAAATTCGATCTGTCCTCCCTCTCGCCGCACAGGAGTCGCGCATGGCCGTCTACGCACGTACGGCAAGCGCAGACCAGCGGCCATTCAACGCCAGACTATGGAAGTGTGTTCCGGAGTTGTAAATAACTTTTTAAGGCTTACGTTTAATTGATCTTAATAACTTGTTGATTCTAGTTTTCTTTTCGGGGACCACGCGGCCTCGACATATCGGTCTGGGCCTACCGCGCCATACCACCCGTTGTGTCCGGGGTCAGAACAGACGGCGCCGCACCTCGACAGTATCGCCCGGCAGGACCGGGGCATTCGGGGTCGCGGCGTACTTGATGTCGCTGTCGTCGATCTCCCGGACGATCACGACCTCCGACTGGTCGGCCCGGCGGGTGAAACCGCCGGCAATCGCAACGGCCTGTCGCACATTGAGACCCGACACGTAGGGATAGCTGCCCGGTGCGTTCACCTGTCCGAGAATGTAGAACGGCCGGAAGTTCAGCACCTCGACCGAGACCCTCGGGTCGACGATGAAATCGCGGTTCAGGTCGTCGGTGATGATCGCGGTCAGCTCCTCGAGGGTGTGGCCCCGCGCCTGGACCTGCCCGAGCAGCGGAAACGCGATTTCCCCGCTGCCGTCCACCTCGAACTCTCCCGACAGGTCCGGATGGCCGAACACACCGATGGCCAGCCGGTCTCCCGATCCGAGCCTGTACTGCGCGCTGGAGGTCGTGTTGACGGATGTCAGCCCGATCTGCTGCGGCGCCAGCGGCAGCTCGACGTCCGTCGAAATGAGATCGCACGCGGCCAGGGACAGGGCGGCAGCAAAGAGAAATCCCAGTCGTGTCATGTTCGTTCACCCGTTCGGCCGGACAGGCCTTCTTTTAAGCGATGCTAGAGCTGCCCGCCAAGGCGAACCTGCACCCGGTTTTCCGTCATGTCGTCGGCATCGAGGTCACCGTTCTGCTGCTCGGTGGTCGCGCTGATCGAGGTGTAGAAGTTGCGGTCTATCGCCCAGTCGGCGGACAGCCCGAGAATGATCGAGTCGCGCGCACGCGCGGGCACCGCGTCCTCGAACTCCTCGGTGCGGTATGCGGCCGAGGCGGACAGGATCAGGGGATCCCAGGGCGTCCAGTCGACGCTCGTCGAGTAGGTCCGGGTCAAGGTGCCCGAGACGCCGACGCTCGCCGCGGGCGAGAAGGACTGGTCGACGCTGCCGTTCACGGTCATGACCGAGGTCGGGTTCCACAGGAAGGTTCCGCGGACAAGCCGGTCGGTCGTGTTCTTGAAGACCTCGTCGGCGAAACGCCGGTGGGTCACGCCGGCGAGAAACTCCAGAAACGTGATCGGCGACGGGTCCAGCCGGATCCCCGCCGCGAGCTGGTAGTCGTCGAAATCGCGGTTTGTCCCGAAGTTGTCGAGCTTCCGGCGGAAGCGGGTCAGGGTCGCGGCCGGCGCGATGAAGACGGACGTGCCCTGCTCGATCTCCCAGCCGAGACGGCCGCTGAATCCGTAATCCGTGCGCCAGCGGTCCGAATTGTCGATCGGGCCGTTGTCCTCGAAGCTGACCTTCGCGATGGAGAAGGTGGCATCGGCCTCGAGCCCGTCGGGCACGGCGCGCGAGATACCGACGGAGAATTCGTTCTGGAACTGGATGTCCGTCGACAGCTGCTGGCCGGGATCGTCGATGTCGCCGCGCTGGCCGTGGGAACGGGAATGGGAGGCCGACGCGTTGGCCGAGGTGAAGTCGTCGACATCCAGGACAAATGTCGCGCCCAGCGTGTAGTCCTCGAAATCCTCGATCGGGTGCTTCCTGTGGCGTCCCACGTCGAGCTGGGCGTTGAAGGCGAGGAAGTGGTTCTCCCAGTCGGACTGGATTTCGAGGATCGGGCGGTAGATCGTGATCAGGTCGAACCGTTCGTTCGCTTCGGACCGGAAGATGTTGTCGGTCGCGATCAGGTCGACCTCGAAAGTCGGAAACACCGTGAAGGTGCTCAGGATCGGCGGCCGGGTCTCGTCGGGATCGTAGTCCCCGTCCTCGGCGAGGTCGAAGGGCAGCTCGATCAGCCGGTCGAGCTCGATCCCGATCGGGTCGCGCTCGAAGGTGCCGACCCCGCGCACGCTCTCAGCCTGGGCGTCGGGCGTGTCCGCCGCCTCGGCCTGGGTCGTCACGAACAGCGCCGTGACGGCCGCGCAGGCGATCGCCGGAATCATTCGCCGCCCAACCCGGAGACCCGAAACGGTGCGTTCTGTGGATCACGCCCTCAAGTCATCCCGGGTTACGCCGGACTTGCCGAGTCTCCGTCCTCGACGACGGGCTCGGGAAGGTCGAGCAGTTCCAGCTCCGGTCCGGCCGCCGGCTCCACTTCCTCGAGCAGGTCTGCGAGCGCGGTCGTGATGTCGGCTTCGAGCTCGAGGCATTCCTCGGTGTCGAGCACCGCCTCGGAGGCGTCGAGGTGCCGCCCGAACGCGGGCGCGTCGGTCACGGGCTCGACCATCGCGCCGACCATGTAGGTCTGCCGGTCCTGGCTGCCGCCGCCCGGCGGGATGAGCTCGATCTCGAGCTGACCGTTCGTCACCTCGACCTCGACCATCAGCGCACCGCCGCGCTGCTCGTTGACGTTGATCCCGTTGACCTCGTTCCGGGTCACGGTCGGGTTGCTGCCCGGCGTGGCCAGAACCGCCTGCGGCAGCCATTCTTCCGGCGGGTGATCGCCCAGCGCGACCTCGCGTCCGTTTACGATGACCTTCCCGCCCAGCGGCGACAGGTAGGTCTCCTCGCTGCCGATGTCGTCGGTGAACAGCAGCACCCGGTGGGTCCCGTTCTCCATCGGCGTGACGAACTTGTTCAGGCCGACCACGCCGTCCGACAGCAGGCTGTTGTTTCCCGGCCGCTGCAGCGCGCGCGGCTGTCCGCCCCGCAGCCGGTTGTCGCCCGGCGAGACCTTCTGGAATCCCGGCATCGCCCGGGAGTCGCGCGGCCCGAAGTCGAACCCCCGCGCGTTCGGCGGCAGACTGAAGCCCGGGTCGACAAAGGTTTTCATGATCTTCGGCGGACACAGCGCCGGTGTGGCGACCTGCGCGATCCGGTCCGCCGCCGCGATCAGCTGCGCGGGATCCGAGAAATTGCCGCTGCGCTGGAGCGAATTGATCGCCACGACCGCGCGCGACGCAATCTCCTGCGGGCGCGGGTTCCCCGACATCAGGTAGTTGGAGATCGCCTGACGCCCCTGGACAGAACGGTTGCCGGCACCTGCCAGCACGTCCTCGGGAACAACGCCGTTCGACTGCTGCGCAACGGCCGGCCCCGCAACGACGAGCGCGCACGCCACGGCAATCGCGGCCGCACCGGCAGTAGACAGGCGAAGTTTACGGGACAGGGGAGCATTCATCGGCTTACATCCGAGTTCTGGCACACAAGGTACGGACTGAAACCCTCCCCCGAGCGTTTCGTGACCAAACATATAGCAACGCCTGACGCCTCCATCCAGATGAAAATTGTGTCTCGACGTGAGGTTGCGCCGCAATGGTTAATGTACTTGAAAGACTCTTTGCCCATCTTGACTGCCAATACTCGGTCCGCCGCGTGTTTGAAACACGGTTCTCGCAACCGTTACATCGCACGGAATTAAAATCTCGTTCGCCGTCCGCGTTTTTTGCTAGGTTGCGGGTGCTAAATTCATGATTCCACGGACCGAATCGGTGCCCGTCCGCGAAGTACAGGCCTCCCATGTCGCAAGATAACGCGTCCGACAACGCGCCGGAGCGCCGCGACGAGCCCGACCGGGAGCCCGGCCGGGTTGTCCACGTGCCGCGCGAGGAGGCGGGCGAACGCCGGTCCCGCGACGATATCGGCGTCGACACCCTCCTGCGCTGCCTGATCCGGCTGACCGTGCACTATGGGCGCCCGGTCCCGGCGCCCGACATCCGCTCCGCCGTCCCGATACCGGAAAGCGGAATGACGCCCGAGACATTCGCGCGCGCGGCCGGGCGGCTGGGCTACGCAGTCCGCGACGTGCCGTTTGACCTGGACGCCGCGCAGGAAATGCCGGTCCCCTTCGTGCTGCTGGGCCGCGACGGCGGACCCTGCGCGCTCGTGCTGTCGCGCAGCGGCGACGAACTCGTCATATTCGACCCGATCGCCGAGCAATCGGTGCGCGTGAAGCCCGGCGCGGCGACCAACCTGGCCGACCGCGCGATCCTGATAAAGCCTGAAGACAGCGTCGCCCCGCGCGCGAACTGGCGATCGATGATCGGCCAACGGGTCAAGGCGATCGCCTGGGAACTCGTACTCGCGTCGGTCTTCATCAACCTTTTCGCGCTCGCGAGCCCGTTGTTCATGATGACCGTGTACAACAAGGTCATCGGCCAGCGGGCACTGGAAACCCTCTGGGTCCTGGTCATCGCCGTCGTGACCATCGCGCTGTTCGACGTTCTCCTGCGCGCGGTGCGCGGCTACGTCTCGAGTTACACCGGCGCACGTCTCGACGCCCTGATCGGGTCCGAGGTTGTCCACCATCTCGTGCACCTGCCCTACAAGCATTTCGAGCAGACGCCGACCGGCGTGATCACCGAGCGCCTTCGACAGCTCGACACCATCCGGCATTTCTTCTCGGGCCAGATGCCCATCACGCTCGTGGACATGGCATTCGTGATCCTGTTCGTCGCAGCGCTCTTCTTCATCAGCCCCCTGATCGCGTGGCTGGTGGTCGGCACCATGCCGGTGTTCCTGATCCTGTCGGTCCTTTTCCACCGCAAGCAAAAGGAGCTGATCGAGCAGGATTTCGTGGCCCACGCCGCCAAGGCGTCGGCGCTGAACGAGACCGTCAACAATGCGCTGACGATCAAGTCGATGGGGCTCGAATCCGACATCGAGAACCGGTGGAGCCAGCGCCTCGCACTCGGCGCCTGGACCGGCTTCAAGGCCCACAACCAGACCAACATCATCAACATCGTGGGCGCCCTGATGCAGCAGATCGTGACCTATGGTGTGGTCGTGATCGGGGTGCTCCTGATTCTGGAGAACCAGCTGTCCATCGGCGCCCTGATCGCCGCGAACATCCTCGCATCGCGCGCCATCGCGCCCGTCCGCCAGGTCGTCGGGGCCTGGCACCAGCTCCAGGAAGTGAAGGCCGCCTTCAACCGGCTCGACGACATCATGGACGAACAGTCCGATTCCGCGCCCGGCGCGACGAGCCCGATGCCGCCGATCCGCGGAAAGATCGACTTCGAGAAGGTGTCCTTCCGCTTTGCCGACGACCAGCCGCCCGTGCTGGACGACGTCAATCTGGCGATCCCGCAGGGCGCGATCGTGGGAATCGTCGGACCGTCGGGCTCGGGGAAGTCAACGCTTGTGAAGCTGCTCCAGGGGCTCTACCAGCCCGACACGGGACGGATTCTCATCGACGACACGGACCTCGCCCACATGTCGTTGCCGACCCTGCGCCAGCAGATGGGCGTCGTGCCCCAGGAGATTCAGCTTTTCGCCGGATCCGTTCGCGACAACATCGCGATGGGCTTGTCGGTGAAGGACCCGATGCGCGTGGTCGCCATCGCGCGTTTTGTGGGCGCGCACGACTTCATCCAGCGCCTCCCGAACGGTTACGACACCGTCCTCGCCGAGCGTGGCGTCGGCCTGTCGTCCGGCCAGCGCCAGCTCATCGCCCTGGCCCGCGCGCTGATCCGCAATCCGCGCCTGATCATCCTCGACGAGGCGACCAGCGCGCTCGACCTGGTGTCCGAGGAGACCGTGATGCGCAACCTGCGCCGGGTCGGCGGGGACCGCACGATCGTCATGGTCACGCACCGCACGGCGCCGCTTGCGATCTGCGACCAGGTCGCATTCATGAACGAAGGCCGTGTCGAGAAATCGGGCAAGCCGGCCGACGTGATCCCCTATGCCCGCGACCGGATGAACGAAAGCCGGCGCCAGCGCCAGGAAGAGGGCGTTGCGCAGCAGGACAACGCACCGCCGGACGGTTCCGGGGGGCGCTGACACGATGCGTATGCCAGGGATCCTGCCCTTCGGACGCCGCGACACGGATGAAGACGAGCGCGGCGATGAACGCCGGACGAGCCTCGCCCTGCAGAACAGCGGCTTCGCGCGCGCGATCGCACCGGCGCGCTACGCCGATTTCCTCCCCGACGCCCAGGCCATTGCGGCGCGCGAACACTCGCCGCTGGCGCGCATCCTGATTATCGCCGTCGCCGTCTTTACGATCCTGGCCCTGTTCTGGGCTGCGGTGGCCTCGGTCGAGAAGGTCGCGACCGCGCCCGGACGGGTCCGGCCGGACAGCCGGGTCAAGATCATCAACCATTCCGAGGGCGGGCGCGTTGCCGAGATCTTTGTCGTCGAGGGCCAGCGCGTCGCCGGGGGCGATCCCCTGGTGGAGTTCGACCGGGAGCTGCTCGAGGACGAAGTGGCACGGCTGCGCGAGGAGTGGGCGACCTTCGCGGCCCAGGCGGCGCGACTGGAGGCGGAATCGGTGAACGCGGACGCCGTCGTCTTTCCTGCCAGCCTCGACGGCGTCGATCCCGCCCTGCTGACCAGCCAGCGCGAGCTGTTCCGCTCGCGCCGGTCCGGCTTCGCCGCGCGCCAGCTCGCGGCGGACGAGTCCGTGACCCGGTTCGAACGCGAGGCGGAGGCGCTGCGGGACCGGATCGGGAGCCTTGAGGAGACCGTCGCGATCCGGGCCGACCAGGAAGACGCAACCCGGCGCGCCACCGAGCAGGGCTACTACTCGCGGCTGCGCTATCTCGCCATCAAGAACCAGCTTGTGGAATCCGAAGGACAGCTCGCGAGCCGGCGGGAAGAACTCGCGGCGAAGCAGGCGCAGCTGGCCGAGGCGCGCAAGCGGCGCGAGCAGATCGAGGAGGAATACTATTCCGACGTGCTCGAACGGCTTGTCGAGTCACGCCAGCAGCGCGACAGCCTGGCGCGCGAACTCAGCCAGGCGGAGACAGAGAAGACCCGCCTCGTGGTTCGTGCGCCTGTCGACGGGATCGTCCAGAACCTGACGGTCACGAGCGTCGGCCAGTCCGTGAACGAGAACGAGCCGATGATGAATGTGGTCCCGACCGGCGATACGCTCATCATCGAGGCGCGGGTGTCGAACGAGGACATCGGCTTCATCGAGCTCGGCCAGGATGCCGAGATCCGCGTGAACACCTATGACTTCGTGAAGTTCGGGACCCTGCGCGGCAAGGTTACGCAGATCGCGGCCGACGCGACCGAGGACCCCGGCAGCGAGGGCTCGGTGTTCAACTACGTGGTGCTGCTCAAGACCGACAAGACGCATCTCGGGCCGACGCCGCAGGACCAGCCGGTCGTCCCGGGCATGCAGGTCACCGCGGATTTCAAGATCGGCGAGCGGACCATCCTGAGTTTCCTGACGGACCGTGTTGCACAGACGGCGGAAACAGCCTTGCGCGAGCGCTAGGGCGGGATCGTTTCCGGACCGTCAATCGCCCGGATAGGTGACGAGCAGGTCGCGCGTGCGCATGTCCGCGATGGCGGCCGCCACGTCTCGTGAAACGTCGTCGCCGGGCGCCTCCGGGAACGCAGCCCGGTAGGTCTCGAGCGCCTCGGGTTCCGTCGAAGGTTCGGCGAACAGCTTCCACAGCCCGCTCGTGACGGCATTCAGGTAGAAGACTTCACCGCTCGCGGGCTCGACGAGAAAAACCTCGTCGTCGAGCGTGGTCTCGGTCACCGCCGGATTGCGTACCAGTCGGGGTTCGGATGTGTCCGCCATGTCGGGTCAGCCCTCGAATGCGTTCAGCAGCAGGTCGACGGCCGCCTCGCCATCGTCATACGCCAAGATATATCCCTCCACGCTGCCCGCAAGGCGGGTCATGGCCGCGACCACCGCGCCGGGACCGGCCGGCGACGTCGTTTCCTCGATCAGCGTGCGGGCGATCTCGGCCGGTTGCGCCGCCTCCAGCCCGGCGGTGACACCCGCGCTCCGGCGCGGAACCACGATCGCACCGAGATCGACCTCTTCGCCGAACTTTGCGACCTCCTCGTCCTGCAGGTGGAGGTAGGCGATGGCGTCGTCGGTCATGTGCCAGCGCTGCTCGACCAGCGCGGCGAGCCCGTCGCCCGGCGGCAGGGGCTTGCGCGCCTTTGCGGCCAGGCCCAGAGCAACGGCGTGGTAGGGCGCGGCCTCGCCCGCCAGCAGGATACGGTCGTCGGCAAGATGGCGCGCGCCACGCACGGCGAGCCGCAGCGCGAGCGTCGACTTCCCGGCCTCGGCGGGTCCCGCGAACAGGATCGCCCGGCCCCCGATTTCCGCCGCCGCCGCATGGAGACAGTGCGCCGCCATGCCGTGGGCGAGGATGGCGTCGATGAGCAGGCCGGCAAGCGCGTTGGCGGCGTTGTTCGGATCGTCGGCGAGCGATTCGCCGCCGGGCCAGCTTTCCGCGCGGACCCGGAATCCGCTGCCGGCCGGCGCGATCGAGATATCCGGCGGTGCCGATACCCCGTCGAGCGGGCGGGCTGGCCAACCCGGCAGGAAAATGGACAGGGATTTGCGCAGAGCCGGCGCGTCGATATCGGAGGATATCCCGACGCGCAGTTCGCGGCCGCGGCCCGCGAAGGCCAGCGATGAAGTCGGGCCCGGCAAGAACGCCGCCTCCGCGCTACTCGCGCGGCGCGTGCTTCGCCAGGATCCGCTGCAGCGTGCGGCGATGCATGTTCAGGCGCCGGGCCGTCTCCGAGACGTTGCGGTCGCACTGCTCGTACACACGCTGGATGTGCTCCCAGCGCACGCGGTCGGCGGACATCGGGCGGTCCGGGGGCGGCGGCAACGCCTCGCCTTCGGCAAGCAGCGCCGCAGCGACCTGGTCCGCGTCAGCGGGTTTTGGCAGATAGTCGACGGCACCGGCTTTCACGGCGGCCACGGCGGTGGCGATATTGCCGTATCCGGTCAGCATCACGATGCGCGCATCGGGCCGCGCCTCGCGCAGCGCCTCGACGACCTCGAGCCCGCTTCCGTCGCCGAGACGCAGGTCGATCACGGCATATTTCGGCGGATGCCCGCTGACGGCGCGCAGCCCGTCCGCAACCGATTCCGCCACGTTTGTCTCGAAGCCGCGCCGCTCCATCGCCTTGGCGAGCTGGTTCCGCAGGTTTGCTTCATCGTCGACAATCAGCAGCGATGCGTCACCCGGCACCGCCACAGCCTGTTCCTGAGCTTCGATCATGGGGTTCGACTAGCCTTTCCCTTCGCCAACTTCAAGCGCCGCGCGCCGCCACCGGATCACCACTTCGGCACCCGAAACGCGCCCCGCGTCGCGCGCATTCGCGAACCGCAGCATCGCCCCGGTCCGCTCCAGCAGGGACTGGGCGATAAAAATCCCCAGGCCCATATGTCCGTCGCCGCGCATGGAGATGTACGGCTCTCCGATCCGGTCGAGGATTCCCGGCGAGAAACCGGGCCCGTCGTCACGCACCTCGACCCGCGCCTCGCTTTCGTCCCAGGACACCTCGATGGATACTGCCCTTTGTCCGAACTGAACCGCGTTCTGGATCACATTGCCGAGCCCGTGCAGCAATTCCGGGCTCCGGCGCACGAGCGGTTCCGGGCTGTCATCGACGGCCGCCGCGAGGATATCGATGGCGATGCCGTCGCGCCGGTGCCGCTCCGCGGCGGCGGCCACGAGGTCCGAGAACATGGCCGTCGCCATCGGGTCCCCGGGCTCCCAGGTCTCCGGCGCGCGCCCCAGACCGGCGAGGATATCCCGGCAGCGGTCGACTTCCTCCCGCAGGATGCGGATATCCTCCCAGTACGGGCTGTCGGCAGGCACATCGCGCGCAAGTTCCTTCGCGGTGACGGCGATCGTGGCGAGGGGGCTGCCCAGCTCGTGGGCCGCCGCCGCCGAAAGCGCGCCGACCGCAGACAGCTCCTGCTCGCGGGCGAGCGCAAGCTGGATCGCCGCCAGCGCATCGGACATGGCCCGAACCTCGGCCGCCACGCTGCTCACGAATCCCGCGAGGAAGAGCGTGCCGACAACCAGTGCGGTCCACAGCCCCCCAAGGTAGACCGGCGGAAGCTGCAGGCCGGGCGCCTCCCATGGCAGCGGCAGGTGATGGAAGGACAGCACGCTCGCCGCCAGGATCACGAACACCGCCAGAATCGCCGTCGATTGACGGCTCAGGATCGTCGCCGATGCGGTGACGGGGCCGAGAAACAGCAGGGAGAAGGGGTTGCCGAGGCCGCCGGTCAGGTAGAGGAGCACGGCCAGCTGCGCGATGTCGAAGGCGAGGTAGACGGCGACTTCCAGCTCGCCGAGGCGCCCGCGCGCCGGACGCCGGAACGTCATCACCACGTTGATGAGCACCGAGGCGCCGACCGCCCCCAGTGCCGCGTCGATCGGCAGGTCCCACCCCAGCACGAACTGCACGGTCAGGAGCGCGGCGAGCTGGCCGGCGATGGCGATCCACCGGATCCAGATGAGCGTGCGCAGGCGCACCTGGCGCGCGGCCGGATGTTGTCCGCCCGGCGGTGACAGCCTATTTTCCGCCGGGCCGGTCGAGAGATCGGTCTGGGCCATGTCGATACGCGGTCCCGATGAATCGTGAAACTGGACCTGCATGTTGCGGACGCCCGTCGTCAAAGTCGAGAACCTGACCAAACGCTTCGGCGCGGTGACCGCCGTCGGCGGCATTTCCTTCGAGATCCCGCGCGGGACCTGCGTCGGCCTGCTCGGCGGCAACGGGGCGGGGAAGACCACGACCATCGCGATGGTCATGGGCCTCCTGCTGCCCAGCGCGGGCCGGGTGGAGGTGCTGGGCGAGGACATGCTGGCGCACCGGTTCCGCGTGCTGCCGCGCATCAACTTCTCGTCCCCCTACATGGAGCTGCCCCACCGGCTGACGATCGCGGAGAACCTGCGGATCTACGCCGAACTTTACGAGGTGCCGGACCCGAAAGCGCGGATCGCCGAGATCGCGGAGACGCTCGACCTCGTGCCGCTGCTGACGCGGCCGTCCGGCCGGCTGTCGGCCGGGCAGAAGACGCGCGTGGGGCTCGCCAAGTCCCTTCTCAACGACCCGGAGTTCCTGGCGCTCGACGAGCCGACGGCCAGCCTCGATCCCGACACGGCCGACCGCATCCGCGGCTACCTGGAGCGCTACCGGAGCGACAGCGGCGGCAGCATCCTTCTGGCCAGCCACAACATGGCGGAGGTGGAACGGCTGTGTGACGACGTGCTGATGATGCGCGCGGGCGAGATCGTCGACCGGGGTCCGCCCGCGGACCTGATCGCGCGCTACGGGCGCCAGAGCCTCGAGGAGGTCTTCCTCGATATTGCCCGCACCCCCGGCGGCGAGAACGCGCCGCCGGCGGAGGCGGCGCAGTGAGCGTGGCGGGCGAAACCCGGATCCGCACGTTTTCCGCGCGGCGCGTGTTCGCGATGGTGCGGCGCTACTGGTACCTGCTCCGGGGATCCTGGCCGCGGATCGTCGAGCTGATGTACTGGCCGACGATCCAGATGATCATGTGGGGCTTCATCACGCTCCACCTGCGCGATACCTCGACCTGGGTTGCCGAGGCCGCCGGCGTGCTGCTCACCGGCGTGCTGCTGTGGGACATCCTGTTCCGCGGCCAGCTCGGCTACACGCTGTCCTTCCTCGAGGAGATGTATTCCCGCAACCTCGGCCAGCTGTTCGTCAGCCCGTTGCGGCCGATCGAGATGGTCGCCGCGCTCATGACGATCTCGCTGCTGCGCACGCTGATCGGGATCCTGCCCGCCGCCCTGCTCGCGATCCCGCTGTTTGCGTGGAACGTGTTCACGATCGGCCTCCCGCTGGTCGCCTTCTTCGCGATGCTCCTGGTCATGGGCTGGGCGGTCGGGATGATCGTGACGGCGCTGCTGCTGCGCGTCGGGCTCGGCGGCGAGAGCCTCGCCTGGTTCGTGATCTTCCTGCTGATCCCGGTCAGCGCGGTCTACTACCCCGTCGACGTCCTGCCGGTCTGGCTGCAGTGGATCGCCTTCGCGATGCCGCCGGTCTACGTGTTCGAGGGCATGCGCGCGGTGCTGTTCGACGGCGTCTTCCGCTGGGACTATTTCGCCGCGGCGCTGGGCCTCAACCTCCTCTATCTCGCGATCGGCGCCGCGACCTTCCTGTGGAGCTTCCACGTCGCGCGGCGCCGCGGGCTCTTGCTCGCCGGCGGGGAATAGGGGGAAAATTCGTCCGGCACATTTTCTTCCTTCGAAAAGAGGACACCCCCATGGCCAGCGACAACCTGCACGCCCCGCGCGAGCGCCTCAGCACCGAAACCCTGTCGATGCACCACGCCATCGTCTCCCTCATGGAGGAGCTCGAGGCGGTGGACTGGTACCGGCAGCGCGCGGACGACTGCGAGGACGCCGAACTCAAGGCCATCCTGCTGCACAACATGCGCGAGGAAATCGAGCACGCCGCCATGGCGCTCGAGTGGCTGCGCCGCAACAGCGACGATTTCGACAAGGAGCTGAAGGAGTACCTCTTCACCGAGGGCAGCATCGCGGCCCACGAGGAAGACGCCACGTCCTGACGTGACCCATGCGATCGACAGCATGCGGCGCGGCGACTGGACCGCGGTCCGCGCCATCTACGGCGAGGGGCTGGCGACCCGCCTCGCCGCCTTCATGACGAGCCCGCCCCGCTGGGGCGCGTGGAATGCCGGCCATCTCGAGGTCGGCCGGCTGGTCGCGCGCGGCGGGGACGGGGAGGTTCTCGGCTTCGCCGCGCTCTCGCCGGTGCCCGACACCTGAGGCGCGGCGGGGGTCGCTGAGGTCAGCGTCTACGTCCGTCCGGATTCGCACCGCCAGGGGATCGGCGCGGCACTCCTCGAACACCTGGTCGGTGTCTCGGAAGCCGAGGGCTACTGGACCCTCCAGGGCCAGGTGATGGCGGAAAACCTCGCCAGCCGGACACTCCTGTCCGGGTCGGGCTTCCGCGAGGTCGGCCGGCGCGAACGCTACGGCCACATCGACGGCGTGTGGAGCGACGTGATCCTGTTCGAGCGGCGCAGCGCGCGCACGGGCGGGCCCGGATTGCTGACCCGCAGCTGCGAGGCCTGAACGGCGCGGGCCGGCCGGCGCGGACCGTCCCCCTCAGGGGACCAGCCACTCTCCGGACCATCCCTCGCCCGACCAGGAGAACCGCGCGCGGCGGTGGCCGCGGCGGTCGAGATACAGCCACTCGAGCGTCGTCACCTGCAGCCGGACGACCATGAAATGCTCCGCGCCTTCGTTCGTCGCGTCCGCGTCGAACGCGACGTCCCCGGGATCGTCGAGCCGCGCGCCGGGCGCCTTCGTGACCTGGTAGCAGATGCGGCTGAACCAGCGCGTCGCCTCCCACGCCCGCACCGCCACACGATCGTCCGTGTGCAGGCTCGCGTCGGCATGCAGGCGCAGCTGGATTTTTTCCGACGGCGCGTAGACATGGAGGACCGCGTTCGGGTTCGCCCGCAGGTCGTCGACCTTGTCCGACCGGCGGTCGGTGTGGATGCGAAGCTGGCGCGCGGCCCGGTCGCACCCGCGCAACACGACGGTGCGGGCCTGCGGCGCACCGCCGGCATCCACGCTTGCGAGAACCGGCGTGTGGGCGGCGGCCGCCCGGTCGGCGACCCCGGCCTCGAGCAGCGCCCAGGCCGTCTCGAGCACCGCATCGAGATCGCTGTAGTGGTCCGGCGCCGCCCCGGTATCGTTCCCGTCTGCCGTCAATTCGCCTTCCCGCTGACCCCCGCGCTCTCGAAGGTCGCCATGCCCGTGTGGCAGGCGAGCGCCGCGCGCACGACCTGGATCGCCAGCGCCGCGCCCGATCCCTCGCCGAGCCGCATGGCCAGCGCCAGCAGCGGCACCTTGTCCAGCTTCTCGCACAGCGCGCGGTGCGCCGGTTCCGCCGACAGGTGCCCGACCATGCAATGGTCGATGGCGTGTTCGTCGACGGCGTGCAGGACCGCCGCGGCCGCCGTGCAGGTGTAACCATCCAGCAGCACCGGCACGCCCGCGAGCCGCGCGGCGATGATGCCGCCCGCGATGGCGGCGATCTCGTGCCCGCCGAGCGCGCGCAGCACCTGGAGCGGGTCGCCGAGCAGGTCCGCGTTGGCGGCGACGCCCGCCTCGACCGCGGCGACTTTGGCCGCGAAGGCGTCCCCGGTGACGCCGGTGCCCGGGCCGACCCAGTCCGCCGCCGCGCCGCCGTAGAGCGCGTGGCACAGCGCGGCCGCCGACGTGGTGTTGCCGATGCCCATCTCGCCGAAGGCCATCAGCTCGACCCCCGCCTCGACCGACATCATCCCGTAGGCGATGGCCCGCGCCGCATCCTCCTCGCTCAAGGCAGGACCCTGCGTGAAGTCCGCCGTCGGTTCGTCGAGCGCCATCTCGTAGACCCGCAGGTCCGCGTCTGCGAGCTCGGTGAGCTGGTTGATCGCGGCCCCGCCGGCGTTTATGTTCGGCACCAACGGCCCCGTCACCGCGGAGGGCATGGCCGACACGCCGCGCGCGGCGACGCCGTGGTTCCCCGCGAACACGGCCACGCGGGCGTGGGTCACGTTCGGCGGCGTGCGGCCCTGCCACATCGCCACCCACTCGGTGATTTCCTCGAGCCGCCCGAGCGCGCCCGGCGGCTTGGTGAGCGTCGCCTCGCGTGCGCGCGTCTGCAGCACGGCGTCGACATCCGGCGCGGGGAAATCCGCGATGATCTTCCGGATCTCCGCGAAGTCGGGGCCCTCGCGGCGGCCCGCCCCGTTGCTGCCGTTGGCGCCGTTCCCGCTGCTGCTGTCATTCATGGGAGACCGTTCATCGATGCCGTTTCGGAAAGACGGGCGTTGTCCTATAAGTCCGGCATGGATGCAAACACGGAAACCGAACCG
>JAEPNS010000140.1:0-4288 GCA_017643325.1 Alphaproteobacteria bacterium
ATTGGCCGGGGTGCCGGGATCGTGCTCGTGTAAGCCAGTGACATCGCATTCCTCGCCTTATGCGTGTGTACGATGGTCGCTCGCGGCCCGTTAAAATGACGTTAATTTTACACGGCGGTATGTGGGTATGCGCAGGCGGAACTACGTTTCGCGGGCTATTGCCGAAAACCCGGTTCTTCGGCATCCAGCACATCGATGAGCGCCGACAAATGGCGCTCGCCGTAGCCCGGATCTTCGAGAATTTGACGTTGTGTCGCTGTCACGAGCTGGGTCGGGATTTCGCGCAGCGGTATTCCTGTACTCATGGCCAGAACCTGATTTTCGCAGGCACGCTCCAGGTAATAGAGATCGTCCCAGGCATTGGCCAGGCTGCGGCCGACCACAAGTACCCCGTGATTGCCCATGAACATCACATCGCGCCCGCCCAGGGCGGCGGCGATCCGGTCGCCCTCGGCGTTATCGAGCGCCAGGCCGTTGTATTCGGTATCGTAGACGACACGCTCGTGGAACCGCACGCCGTTCTGGTTGACCATACGCAGGCGCGGGTCCTCAAGGCTTGTGAGCGCCGTCGTGTAGGGCATATGGGTGTGCAGCACACAGCGCGCGTGGGGCAGCGCGCGGTGCACGCGCCAGTGAATGTACAGCGCCGTATCCTCGACCCGGCCCTCGCCTTCCACGATAGCCCCGTCGGCGTCGAGTACCACAAGGTCGCTCGCGCGCATCTGCGACCAGTGTCGGCCGTGCGGGTTGATCAGGAAGCAATCGTCGCGGCCCGGCACCATCAGGCTGAAATGGTTGCAGATACCTTCGTGATAACCTAGCCGGGCGGCCCAGCGGAACGCGGCCGCGAGCGCAACCCGCGCGCCTTCGATGTCGGATTCGAGGTTCATGGCCGAAGCTAGCCACGCAAAGCCGTGTGCCGCAACCGGCGACTCGCCTTGCCGCGCTATCACTCGGCACCTAGTTTGACCTGCCCCGCAAAATCGAAGGATCCAGCGTCGATGATCCCCCGTTACAGCCGCCCGGAAATGACCGCGATCTGGGAGCCGGAGAACAAGTTCAGGATCTGGTTCGAGATCGAGGCGCATGCCTGCGATGCCCAGGCCGAACTCGGTGTGATCCCGAAATCCGCTGCGGAGGAAGTCTGGAAAAAGGGCGCATGGGAGATCGAGCGCATCGATGAAATCGAGCGTGAGACAATGCATGACGTGATCGCCTTCCTGACCAACCTCGCCGAGCATGTGGGCGATGATGCGCGTTTCGTGCACCAGGGCATGACGTCTTCGGACGTGCTCGACACCTGCCTGTCGGTCCAGTTGATGCAGGCGACGGACATCCTGCTGCAGGACATGGAGGGCCTGCTCGATGCGCTGAAAAGGCGCGCATACGAGCACAAAGATACGGTTTGCATCGGCCGCAGCCACGGCATCCATGCGGAGCCGACCACCTTCGGACTGAAGCTCGCCGGGCACTACGCCGAACTCGCCCGCTGCCGCGAACGTCTCGCCGCCGCACGCACTGAGATCGCGACCTGCGCGATTTCCGGGGCGGTCGGGACTTTCGCCAACATCGACCCGTTTGTGGAGCAGCACGTCGCGGAGAAGATGGGGCTCATCCCCGAGCCGGTCTCGACCCAGGTGATCCCGCGCGACCGGCACGCAATGTATTTTGCGACGCTGGGCGTGATCGCCAGCGCCGTGGAGCGGCTTGCGACCGAGGTCCGACACCTCCAGCGCACGGAGGTCCGCGAGGCCGAAGAGTTCTTTTCGGCCGGCCAGAAAGGCTCCAGCGCGATGCCGCACAAGCGCAATCCCGTGCTCACGGAGAACCTGACCGGCCTTGCCCGCGTGGTCCGCGCGGCGGTTGTGCCTGCTCTCGAAAACGTGGCGCTGTGGCACGAACGCGACATCTCGCACTCGTCGGTCGAGCGGATGATCGGTCCGGACGCGACGGTCACACTCGATTTCGCGCTGGTACGCCTGACGGGCGTGGTCGAGAAGCTGCTGGTCTATCCCGAGGCCATGCACGCCAACCTGGAGAAGCTCGGCGGGCTGGTCCATTCCCAGCGGGTCCTGCTCGCGCTCACCCAGGCCGGAATGAGCCGCGAAGACTCCTACCTGGCTGTCCAGCGCAACGCGATGAAGGTCTGGGAACTGCCCGAGGCCGAGCGCGAGGGTGCGTTCCTGTCCTTCCTGCAGGGCGACGACGAGGTCACGGAGAAAGTGTCGGCCGACGACCTGGCAGCATGCTTCGACCTCGGCTACCACACCAAGCACGTCGACACGATCTTCGCGCGCGTGTTCGGCGGCGCCTGAGGGCACACATGTCCGAAACCCGGCTTCCGACCGAGTTGTGGGTCAGCGCCGGGCTGCGCCAGTGTTCCATCGACGCCGTCCCGGCAGTGGTGATCCGCAAGGGCGAGCGGCAGTCGGGCACGGTCATGCTGAAGCTGGACCGGCTCGACCGCGGCATCGTGATCCTGACGCAGGCCCGCGACCTCGATGGCAAGCTCACCTGGTTCGCGGCGAACGATGGCAATCCGTACGGCCCGGCTGACGCACAGGCCTATGTCGACCGTGCGATCGCGAGAGACCCCGATCTATGGGTGATAGAGATCGAGCACCGCGAAGGGTGGCACCCGTTCGACCAGGTCTGAACGCTCAGTCCGTTCCCTCGACGAAGCGCAAGTCGCGCACCGCCGCGCCGTCGAATACCTCGAGTGCTGCCGCATATTCCGCGCTGTCGTGGCAGGCAATGGCGGACTCCACGGAATCGAATTCTATGATCGTCGTCCGTTCCCGGATGCCGGCCTCGTAGACCTTCTCCGCCGTGCCGCGTGTCAGGAATCTGCCGCCGCAGCTCTCGATGTAGGGACCAGCCACCTTCGCGTAAGCCGCCAGTTTCTCGGGATCGCTGATTTCCCGGTATATTGCGACCCAATATCCCTTTGCCATGCCGGTTCTCCCCCGGTTGCGCGCCGCCGCTAGACGGTCTTCTCGGCCTCGGCCAGGAAGCCCTCGATCAGTGTGTTCCATTTTTCCGGATGTCGCCGGTAGGAATAGTGTCCGCCGTCGTCGAACAGCTCCATCCGGGATCCCGGGATTGCCGCGTGCAGGTCCTCGGCGAAATAGTACGGGATGGTCGCATCGTCGACGGTGCCGATGATCATCGCCGGCTTGTCGATGCCGGCGATCTCGTCCGAGCGGTCGTGCGCGAGCATCATGTCGAGCCGAGCGGTCAAGATTTCCACATCGCCCACCGTCTCCAGCGCGCGGCGCTCGAGTTCCATCACGGCGTCGAGGTTGTGCCGGAACTGGTCCGCGCCTGACGTAAACATCGACGAGACCTTCACATACTCCTCGGGCCCGTAGGACTCGGCGATCCGCTTGCGTGTCAGCGCCACGCGGGTGATGAACTCGTCGGCCGTCACCCATGTGTTGTTGAAGATGCACGCCCGCACCCGATCCGGGTGATCGAGGGCGAGGTTCTGCAGGATGCAGCCGCCCGTCGACGTGCCGGCTATGTGCGCCTTTTCGATCCCGAGCGTGTCCATCAGCGCGATCACATCATCCGCGATCACCCCGGTCGAGTAGGACCCGGGACCGGTCGGCTTGTCGCTTTCGCCTGTGCCACGATGGTCGAAGGTCACGCAGCGATAGCGTTTGGCGAAATGATCGAGTTGGAATGACCAGGCATCGTACAGGCCGACGAGGCCGGGAATGAACACGAACGCCGGGCCCTCCCCCTCGTCGGCGCAGTTGAGAGTGATGTGGCCGATGTCGATTCGGGGCATGGGGCCTTCCTATTCCGCCGCGAAGGAGATGCCGTCGGCGATCTCGATCATGGGTTCCTCCAACGGCACCCGGAGCCCGTCGTTGAGCCGGTTGAGAAGGCCCATCGCAGCGGCAACGATTGTCACTTCCACCCTTTCCTGGTTCGTCGTGTGCGCGGTGAACGCACCGACCACGTCCTGTGGGATGTTGCCGGCATCAACGGTCAGGGCTTCCGCATAGGCAAGGATCGCGCGCTCCTTGTCCGAGAACGCAGGATGCGTTCGGTATTCATACATGTTGTCGATCTTGTCCTGCGCCACGCCCTGGCTCAGCATCACCTTCACCTGGTGTGCCGAGCAGTAGAGGCAGGCGTTGATGTTCGAGACCTTGGCGCGGATGAGAGCCTTCATCGGCTTGGGCAGGTCGCCATGGTCCCACACATCGTCGAGAAACTGGCGCATCGTCGCGCCGAGTTCGGGCGAATTCGCCATCGCGCGCACGTTGTTGGCCGTCAT
>JAEPNS010000140.1:4298-8028 GCA_017643325.1 Alphaproteobacteria bacterium
AAGCAGGGGCGAGCTTTTCATCCGGCACCATCGGGACCAGCGGATCCGTAGGGCCGACAGGCTTACTCTCTTCCATGATCCGACCTCCCAATCGGGTTTCGCAGATACGCGAAAGGCGCCACGCGGGCGCCTTCCGATCATCGCAACATTGGCGTTGAAACGCTACTCGCCCGCCTCGATCTGGCGGACGGCCTCGGCCATGAGTTCGTCCATGCGCTTGCGCACGATATGCTCCGATGTATCGAGGCCCTTCGCCTGCAGGTCGCCATGAACCTTCTCAAGGACATCGTCGTCGCCCGGCCGCTCGAAATCGGACTTGATGACCTCCTTCGCATAGGCCTCGGCATCGTCTCCGCCGATGCCCATCTGCTCCGCCGCCCACAAGCCCAAGAGCTTGTTGCGGCGCGCGGTGGCCTTGAAGCGCAACTCCTCGTCACGCTTGAACTTGTTCTCGAAACCCTTTTCGCGGTCGTCAAAACTCGACATCGCCAGCCCTTCTCCCCTCGACGGAATTCTGTACGGTCTTGCCGTGTGGTGGTCGGCCATAGATATAGTGATCCCTCCCGCCCGATTGAAACGAAAATTCATGTGCACCTTCGTCATTCTTCGCCGGCCGGACCACGACTGGCCCGTGCTGATCGCCGCGAACCGCGACGAGATGACCGACCGGCCGTGGAAACCTCCGGCCCGACACTGGGCGGACCGGCCCGACGTCACGGGCGGGCTCGACGAATTGGCCGGCGGCACCTGGCTCGCGGTGAACGATTCGGGCGTCGTGGCAGCCGTCCTGAACCGGGAAGGATCGCTCGGTCCCACCACGGACAAGCGCACGCGCGGCGAACTGGTGCTGGAGGCCGTTGACCACGCGGACGCCGCGGACGCGGCCGAGGCGCTGGCCGGGCTCGACGGCAGCGCCTACCGCTCTTTCAACCTGATGATCGCAGACAACGCAAACGCCTACTGGATCCGAGGCACGGAGCGGCCGGAGGTCGAGCTGTTCGACGTGCCGCCGGGCCTGCATATGATTACTGCCCGCGACCTGGACGACACCGGCAGCGCCCGGCTCGGACGATTCCTGCCGCTGTTCCGGAGCGCGATCGAACCAGACCCGGACAGCGGCGACTGGTTGGCTTGGGAAAGACTCCTGTCAGCGCGCCTGCACGACGTCGACGAGGACCCCCGCGAGACCATGTGTATCGTGACCGACAAAGGCTACGGCACGGTGTCCAGCACCCTGATCGCACTGCCGTCCGCCGAACATCCGGATCGCCCCCCCGTATGGCGCTTCGCGAACGGCCGACCGGATATCTCGCCCTTCGAAGCCGTCACCGAACTGGAGGCCGCGGAATGAAAATCGATTCGCTCGACCATCTCGTGCTGACCGTCGCGTCGATCGAAACCACGTGCGATTTCTACGCCCGCGCTCTCGGAATGGAAGCCGTCACCTTCGAAGGCGGGCGCACGGCGCTCAACTTCGGCAAACAGAAGATAAACCTACACCTGGCCGGCCACGAATTTGAGCCCAAGGCCGGCCGGCCGACTCCGGGCAGCGGCGATCTCTGTTTCCTGACTGGAACACCGATCGACGAGGTGGCCGCGCACCTCAAAAGCCTGCAGATCGAGATCATCGAAGGCCCGGTACCACGCACCGGGGCGACCGGGCCGTTGCGCTCGGTATACTTCCGTGATCCCGACGGAAACCTGATCGAGGTCGCAAACCTCGAACGAACACCATAAAGGGGAAAACGCCATGAAACTGAACCGCGAACGGTTCGACGTCAGCGACCTGGTCACCGTAATCACCGGTGCCGGACAGGGCCTCGGCCGCGAATACGCGCTGGCCTTCGCCGCCGAAGGCGCGATCCCGGTGCTGGCCGAGATTAACCAACAGAACCTCGAGAACGTGAGAAGCGAGATTGAGGCGGCCGGTGGCAAATGCCTCGCCGTGCCGACGGACGTCGCCGACCCGGAATCGACTGCCAATCTGGCCGAGCAGACCCTGGACGCCTTCGGGCGGATCGACGCGCTGGTCAACAACGCGGCAATCTTCGCATCCATCCCGCAGCGGCCTTTCGACGAGATCCCGGTTGAGGAGTGGAACCAGGTGATGCAAGTGAACATCACCGGCTCGTATCTCTGCGCCCGCGCGGTCGCGCCGGCGATGCGCAAAGCGCGCGCCGGTCGGATCATCAACGTGTCATCGGGCACCGTGCCCCAGGGCGTGCCGGGCTTCATGCACTACGTGACGTCGAAGTCTGCGATCATCGGCATGACCCGCGTGCTGGCGCGCGAACTCAGCGACTTCGATATCAACGTCAACACGCTGATGCCGGGCTACACGACCACCGAGGTCGACCATGCGAGCATGAACGATGACCTGCACGACTTCATCCAGAACAAGCGGCTCGTGAAACGCGCCGGGACGCCTGATGACCTTGTCGGCGCGCTGATGTTCCTCGCCTCCCCGGCGAGCTCCTTCGTGTCCGGGCAGACCATCGCCGTGTGCGGCGGCGAAGTCATGATCTAGAGAGAAAACGGATGAACAGGATAGACCTCGACGGCCGACACGCCGTCGTCACCGGCGGTGCCAAGGGCATCGGCCTCGCAATTGTGCGCCGGATGCTCGATTCCGGTGCCAAGGTCAGCGTCTGGGATATCGACACGGACCGCCTCGACGCGGAACTGGCGAGGCTTGGCGAAAACGTGCGCGGGGACGGCGTCGACGTCACCGATCCCGAAGCCATCGAAGAAGGGATTGGCGGCGCAGGTACGGCATTCGGGGACATCGGGATCTTTGTGAACAACGCCGGCGCGGTCGGTACGCTCGCGAAGGTCTGGGAGCAGCCGGTCGAGAACTGGCAGCGGATGCTGACCCTCAACCTGACGAGCACCTTCCTGTGCTGCCGCGCGATCGCACCGCGGATGATGGCCCACGGTTACGGGCGGATCGTCAACATCGCGTCGAACGCCGCAAAGATGGGCACCCCGAACAACGCGCCCTACGCCGCCGCCAAAGCCGGCGTGGTGAGCCTGACGAAGACGCTCGCGAAGGAAATCGCCGGCTCCGGCGTGATCGTCAACGCCATCGCTCCCGGAGGTGCAAATACGGAGCTGTTCGACAACCTGTCGGACGAGTACCGGGACCAGATCGCCTCGGCGATGCCGCTCGGCCGGCTCGTCGAGCCCGACGAGGTCGCGGCGATCGCCTGCTGGGCCGCATCCGAGGATTGTTCCTTCACAACCGGCGCCGTGTTCGATATCTCCGGGGGCCGCGCGGACTACTGACGAGCGACGACATCCCCACTTCCGTCCACACGCGACTCGATTGTTCGGGGGCAACGCAATTGCTATACCTCGCGCGCGTTCCGGAGCCGATCCGCGATCCCGTCCGGTCCGCCCATACCCGGGGAACCCCAGACCATGTCGCGACGCAGAAAGATTTACGAAGGCAAGGCCAAGGTGCTTTTCGAAGGCCCGGAGCCGGGGACGCTCGTCCAGTATTTCAAGGATGACGCGACCGCCTTCAACAACCAGAAGAAGGGCGTCATCACCGGGAAGGGGGTCCTGAACAACCGGATTTCCGAATACCTGATGAGCCGCTTGGCCGAGGCCGGCATCCCGACGCATTTCATGCGCCGGCTCAACATGCGCGAACAACTTGTCCGCGAGGTCGAGATCGTCCCGGTCGAGGTGGTCGTGCGCAATATCGCCGCCGGTTCGATCTGCCAGC
>JAEPNS010000141.1:0-7723 GCA_017643325.1 Alphaproteobacteria bacterium
GCGTGGAAACCGTGCGCACAGGCCTCTTGCAGTTTCTCGCCCGGGCCTGTGACGCCGGCGAGCAGGTTGCCGCCTACGGGGCCGCAGCCAAGGGCAACACCCTCCTGAATTTCTGCGGCGTGACCTCGAATGAAATCTCGTTTGTCGCCGATGTCAGCCCGCACAAGCAGGACAAGCTCTTGCCCGGCAGCCGCATCCCGGTTCTGGCGCCGAACGCTCTGCGCGCACGTCAGCCGGACCATGTGCTCATCCTGCCGTGGAACCTGAAGGCGGAAATCACCGCCGCACACGGCTATGTTCGCGAATGGGGCGGTGACTTCGTCATCGCGGTCCCCGAACTGACGGTGCTGCCATGAAGTTTCAGGAAACCGAGATCATGGGGGTCCACATTGTCGACGTCGAGCCGCACGGCGACGCGCGAGGCGATTTCGCACGGAGCTACTGCGCCGAGGAGTTCGAGAAGGCGGGGCTCGGCGACTTCTCACCGGTGCAGATGAACGTTTCGGGAAACGCGGCGCGCGGCACACTGCGCGGACTGCATTACCAGGATGATCCGACTCCGGACCCGAAGCTCGTACGCTGCACCAGCGGTGCCGTGTTCGATGTGGCCGTCGACCTGCGCCGCGACTCCGAGACATTTCGCCAGTGGACAGGCATCGAACTGTCCGCGGAAAACCGGAAGGCGCTTTTCGTGCCGGCGGGCTGCGCGCACGGTTTCCTGACGCTCACCGACAATTGTGAAGTGTTCTACGTGATGGGTGCGCTCTATGTCGCGGATCTGGCACGCGGGGTGCGCTGGGACGACCCCGCCTTCGCAATCGCGTGGCCGTTCGAGCCGGTGGCCATGGCCGAGCGGGATGCAAACTATCCGGATTTTGAGGCCAGCTAGCCCGATGACGCAGGACCGGCCAAGCCCCACGTTCAACAGCGCGCTCGTGACAGGCGCAACAGGCTTCATCGGCCGGCGATTGTGCGAACGGCTCAACGCCTGCGGCATACGACCGCTCGCCCTCATCCGGACCTCGACGGACAGAAACCGTCTTGCCGCGGTCGAGGCGTTCGCGGACATACGGACCATCGATGCGGACCCCGAGGCGCTGGCAACAGCCCTGTCGTCACCTGCGCCGGAGGTCACGTTCCATCTTGCCGCGCGCTATGTCGCCACGCACGAGCCGCACGATATCGCGGATCTTGTGTCGGACAATGTGGGCCTCACGGCCAGTATCTGCGAAGCGGTCACCGCCGCGGGGTGCCGGAACCTGATCTACGCGGGCACCGCGTGGCAGAACGCCGGGAACGATCCGGGCGACCCGACGCCGAATCCCAATACGCTCTACGCTGCAACCAAGCAGGCTGGCGACGAGATCATCGATTACTACGCCCGGAAACGGGACCTGAACTCCGTGACGCTCAAGATCTATGACAGTTACGGGCCCGGCGACACGCGCCGCAAGTTCCTCACCGTTCTCGCGGAGACCTTCACGGCAGGGCGCACCCTCGAGGCCTCGCCGGGTGACCAGCGACTTCATATCGTCCATGTCGACGATCTGGTCGACGGGTTCGTGCACGCCGCCAACCTTATGGTCACGGGCAAACTGCCGGGCCGTCACAGCCATACATTGCCGTCACCGGATGCCATCAGTTTGCGCGAGCTCGCCGACACGTGGATGGCGGCGACCGGCAACGATGTCGACATCGCATGGGGCGCGACCGCACACCGTCCCGGAGAAGTCATGGTCCCCTGGGAAGGCGACCCGCTGCCCGGCTGGGCACCGCGGATTTTGCTCCGCGACGGGCTTCGTGACCTGCAGGTCTAGCCGGACCGCGGCGCTCCGAACAGGTCGCGACGGCCACCTGACAAAAACGCCCGCGGTGCATATCCGAAATCACGCGATGCCGTGCCGTCGTCGAAATCGAGGTCCGCGTTCATGCGCCGCGCAACGTCTCCCGTGAGTTCCGACCCAGGACTCAGCGCTCCCGCCACGGAAAGCATCTGCGGCAGAAACGGGACCCGAACGATTCGCGACGGTTTCCCGAGAACCTCGAACACCCGTGCAATCATCGTGCGGTAGTCCAGGGTCTCGCCTCCTCCGAGTGCATACTCGCGTCCGACAGCCACCCCGGTTTCCAGCGTCGCGAGCGCTGCGGTGGCAAGGTCGGCGGCATGGACCGGCTGGCGCTTGCCACGCGCGCAACCATGGACGGGGTACACACCGAACCTCTCTATAAAGCGCGCGGCTGCCGCGATCGTCTTGTCCGCGCCTTCGCCGTAGATGAGCGTCGGGCGCAGAATGGTCAGGCCGACGTCACGCCTGTCGGCGAGTTCCCCGAGTTTCGCCTCCGCCTCCCGGACCTGTTGCACGACAGCGTGTTCGCGTGGGCTGCGTGTCCCCGACTTGCCGAAGATCGAGGTCGTGCTGAAGCACACAAGCCGGCGGACACCGTGTCCCGCCATCGGCGCGACAAAATCGGGCAGCATCCAGACCGGAAGCGTCGAGATTGCAGATGCGGGCCACGCTGCCGGCACGTTCGGCAATCCGTGGGATGTTTCAATCCGCTGGACTAAGGTCGCGGGCGACGCCCGAACCCTGGACGGATCACGTGCGAGCGCCAGGGCCACGCGCCCTTCGGCCTGGCGCATGACGTTTTCCCCAATCTGCCCGGTGGCACCGATCACCAGGATAGGCGCGGTCATGTCTCAGCCGCCCCGGACCAGGTCATGGAGATAACGGCCATAGTCGTTCTCGCCGTAGCCTTCCGCGATCCGGAGAACCTGCTCGGCATCGATCCATTTATTTCGCAGCGCCACCTGCTCGGGCACGCCAATGCGCACGCCGAGCTTCTCCTGCTCCGCGGCGACGGCCCGGCTGGCTTCGAGCAAGCCCTGTGGTGTTCCCATGTCCATCCATGAGACGGAGGCGGGCAGGACGGCCGCACCGAGCCGGCCTTGCGAGAGAAACGCGTTGTTCACGTCCGTGATCTCGATCTCGCCCCGGGCCGAGGGGGCGAGGCTTTGCGCGATGCCGACCGCGTCCGTGTCATAAATGTAGAGTCCGGTGACGGCATGGCTCGACGGCGGGTGAGCCGGTTTCTCGACAATCCGTTCGGCCAGCCCCCGATCATCGTAGGACATGACGCCGTAACGCTCCGGCTGGCCGACGTCCTTGAGAAAAACGGTCGCGCCGGGATGCCCCGAGATCGCGGTGTCGAGGCAGCGATCGAAATCCGCGCCGAAGAAGATGTTGTCGCCCAGCGCGAGGGCAAAGCGCGACTCGCCGATGAAGTCCGCCGCAATGATCGGGGCCTCGGCGATACCGCGCGGCCTGTCCTGCGTGCCGTAGGAGATCTCCAGGCCCCATTGCGCGCCATCGGCGAGGAGTTCGCGAAACCGCGCCGTCTCGTCGGGACGCGTGATCACGAGGATCTCCCTGATTCCGCAGCGCATCAGGGAACACAGCGGGTAGAACACCATCGGCTTGTCGTACACGGGCAGCAACTGCTTGCTGATCGCACGTGTGATAGGAAACAGCCGCTCGCCGCGACCGCCGGCCAGGATTATCCCTTTCATCGGGCCGCTGCTCCAAGGCCGAGACGTTGCCGGCCGTATAGCGACGACACCCGCGCGCACCAGCCCACGTTGTCGAGGTACCACGCGACCGTCTTGTCCATGCCGTCTCCGAAGGCGACGCGCGGGCGCCAGCCGAGTTCCTTCTCGATCTTTGAGGGATCGGACGCATATCGCCTGTCGTGTGCAGGCCGGTCAGCCACATGCTCGATCAATCGCGCATGTGGCGCGCCGTCGGGAAGACGCCGGTCGAGAGCCTCACACAGCAAACGGATGACCTCGATATTCGTGCGCGGATTGCGCGCGCTCAGTATGTAGCTTTCTCCGACCCGCCCGTCCTCGGCGACGCGGCGCAGTGCAGCCGCATGATCTTCGGCATGCATCCAGTCGCGGACCTGCTCGCCGTCGCCGTACACCGGCAACTTCGCAGAATCCCGACCGTTCAGAATCATCAGTGGGACGAGCTTCTCCGGGAACTGGCGCGCGCCGTAGGTGTTTGCGCCATGCGCAAGCAGGACCGGAAGATCAAAGGCCATGGACCATGTCCGCACCAGGTAATCCGCTGCGCCCTTGCTTGCCGCGTAGGGAGAGTTCGGCGCATAGCGGGAGGATTCAGTGAAGAGCTCTTCCTGACCGGCACTGCCGAAAACCTCGTCGGTCGACACCTGCAGGAAGCGAAATGCATCCCGCTCCGCCGGACCGAGCCCGCGCCAGTATTCGGTCGCCTCTTCGAGCAGGGCGTACGTCCCACCCACGTTGACATCAAAGCACCGCGCCGGACCGTCGATCGAACGGTCGACGTGAGTTTCAGCTGCCAGATGAAAGACAACCGTCGGCCGGAAGGCCTCGAGCACGTCGCGAACGCGTTCGCGGTCCCGGACGTCGGCCTCGGCAAGCTGACCGGTATCAAAGCCGGGAATATCGGAAAGGTTGTCGCGGTGTCCCGCGTAGGTCAGCGCGTCGATCACCGCGACAGGGACTCCGTCCGCTGCCAGTGCACGCACGAGTGCCGACCCGATGAAGCCCGCCCCCCCCGTGACAAGCGCGCGCATGTCAGCCGTCCCAGCGGAAAGGCGAATCATAGTCCGCCAGGCATGGCAGGTTTCGGTCGCGGTCGTTCACCAGTTCCATACCCGCTTCCAGCGGCCATGCGATCCCCAGCGCTGGATCATCCCATCGGATGCCTTTCGCCGCATGCGGGGCAAACGGCGCGGTGAGCTTGTAGAGCACGCGCGTATTGTCCTCGAGAGCGCAATATCCGTGGGCGAAGCCCGCTGGAATCCACATCTGCCGCGTGTCGTCCGCGTCCATGCGCAGACCCACATGCCGGCCGTAGGTCGGCGAGCCAACACGCAGGTCGACCGCGACATCGAAGATGGCTCCCGAAAGGCAGGTGATCAGTTTGCCCTGCGCGTGCGGCGGAACCTGGAAATGCAGGCCGCGCACCGGACCCGCCTTCGAATTGTGCGACTGGTTGTCCTGCACGAAATCTACGTCCAGGCCGGCTGCGCCGAGCGCGTCCGGATTCCACAGCTCGCTTAACCAGCCGCGTTCGTCCGTGTGACGCCCGGGATCGAGGATCAGCACGCCTGGAATGCTGGTCTGCGAAATCTCCATGCGTGACGGGTATCCGAGCGCCCCACCCACGTCAACGACCCGATACGCTATGATCGCCGGCGCGCAACAGGACGATTTGCAGTTTGGTCGAGACACCCGCCGTTTCCGTCATCATCGTGAACCACAATGCCGGTGCGTACCTGGCGCGCTGCGTCGTGTCCCTGCGCGCCCAGACGAGACCGGATTTCGAAGCGCTCATCGTCGACAACGGCTCGACCGATGATTCACTCGCTCTCGCGCAGGCCGAACTCTCCGACGACCCCCGGTTTACGGTGATCGAAGGCCGGAATATCGGCTTCGCTGCCGGCAACAACGCGGGCGCCGCGCGTGCGAAAGCCCCCCTGCTGGCCACGCTGAACCCTGACGCGTTCCCGGAACCGGACTGGCTGGAAACGCTCATCGCGGCAGCCGACACCCATCCGGACGTCGACATGTTCGGCTCGACCCAGATCGACGCCGGCGACCCTTCCCGCATCGACGGGGCCGGAGACCGGTATTTCGTCGGCGGCATTCCCTGGCGGGAACAGACCGACACACGAATCCAGGAACATCGCACCGACGGAAAGACCGTCTACGAAACATTCGCTCCCTGCGCCGCGGCGGCGCTTTTCCGGACCGGGCCGTTCCGCGAAGTCGACGGGTTCGACCCACGGTTTTTCTGTTTCGTCGAGGATGTCGATCTTGCGTTCCGTTTGCGTCTGCGCGGATCGATCTGTCTGCAAGTCATCGGCGCGCGCGTTCTTCATGTCGGCGGCGGAGCCGGAGGCGGAAACTCCGACTTTGCGCGATACCACGGCACGCGAAACCTGATCTGGTGCTTCTTCAAGAACATGCCGCTCGCACTGTTGCTCCCGGTGCTGCCGATCCATCTCGCGATCCTGTTGCTCCTGGCCGCAAAAGGCACGGCGCGCGGAGACGCAGGCCCAACGCTCCGCGGCATTCGCGACGGACTGGGTGGTCTAGGACCGATCCGGCAGGCACGAGGAAAGCATCCGCCTAAAGGTGGCACGCTCAAGCGGATCGCAAAAAGTGTGGACTGGTCGCCAGTGCCCTACGTCCGGCGCCGCAACCGCTAGTCGAGCTCGAACGCGTCCTTGTAGTCGAGCTTGAGGGACGGATCCTGATCTTCCTTGCGCAGGAAACAGTTGCCGACGACGAGAACCTCGATGTCCGTTCCCATGAAGCAGCGGAAAGCATCTTCCGGCGAGCACACGATCGGCTCGCCGCGCACGTTGAAGGAGGTGTTGACGATGACCGGGCAGCCGGTGCGCTGCTTGAACGCCGAAATCAGCGCGTGGTAGCGCGGGTTCGTCTCTTCGTGGACCGTCTGGACGCGGGCTGAATAATCGATGTGGGTCACCGCGGGGATGTCCGAGCGCACGATGTTCAGCTTGTCGATCCCGAACAGCGCCTCTTCGTCGTCGGTCATCTCCCGGCGGCGTTCTTCCTTCACCCCGGCCACGAGAAGCATGTAGGGACTGTCGTCATCGAGTTCGAACCAGTCGGACACGTCGTCGCGAAGGACGGACGGCGCAAACGGCCGGAAACTCTCACGGTACTTCACACGCAGGTTCAGGGTCTTCTGCATGGTCGGGCTGCGCGGGTCGCCGATGATCGAGCGGTTGCCGAGCGCACGCGGCCCGAACTCCATCCGTCCCTGGAACCAGCCGATGGCCATTTCGGCGGCGAGCGCGTCCGCGGACGCGGCGATCAGCGCCTCGTCGTCAAGGATTTCAAACTTTGCACCCGCGGCGCTCAGGCGCGCCTCGATGTCCGCCTGCTCGTAGGAAGGTCCGAGATAGCTGCCCCGCATGGCGTCGAGCGCGCCGTTGACGTGCCGTGGCTGCTCGAGGTGCTGATGATAGGCCGCGAGCGCCGCGCCCACACTGCCGCCCGCATCGCCGGCGGCCGGCTGGATCCAGATGTTCTCGAACGCGCCGTCGCGCAGGATCTCGCCGTTGGCGACGCAGTTGAGCGCCACACCGCCGGCCAGGCAGAGATTTGACATGCCGGTCTCGGCTGCCAGCGAGCGCGTGAGGCGGAGCATGACCTCCTCCGTCACCGCCTGCACCGAGGCCGCGACATCCATATGGAAGGGCGTCAGCAACGCCTCGGGACCACGGACCGGTTCGCCGAAGAGGTCGGCGAACTTGTCGTTCGTCATGGTCAGGCCCGTGCAGTAGTCGAAGTATTCAAGCTCAAGACGGAAGCTGCCGTCTTCCTTCACATCCATCAGCTTTTCGAGAATCAGGTCCTTGAAGCGCGGTTCGCCGTACGGGGCGAGGCCCATCACCTTGTACTCGCCCGAATTGACCTTGAAGCCCGTGTAGTAGGTAAACGCCGAGTACAGAAGGCCCAGCGAATGCGGGAAATGTATCTCCTTCAGGGTCTCAAGGGCATTCCCGCGACCCACCGCCACGCTGGTCGTGGCCCATTCCCCGACGCCATCGGCGGTCAGGACCACCGCCTCCTCGAAGGGCGACGGGAAGAAGGCACTCGCCGCATGGGACTGGTGCTGCTCCGCGAAAAGCAGCCGCGCCG
>JAEPNS010000141.1:7733-8008 GCA_017643325.1 Alphaproteobacteria bacterium
TCCCGCAGCAGGCGCTTCTGGAAGAGCTTCTCCTTGAGCCAGATCGGGATCGCCATCGAGAAGGACTTGAACCCGCGCGGTGCGAACGCGGCGTAGGTTTCCATCAGCCGCTCAAACTTCAGGAACGGCTTGTCGTAAAAGGCGACGTGATCGATGTCTGCCAGAGACAGCCCGGCCTCGCTCAGGCAGTACTGGATCGCGTGCTCGGGGAAGTTCGAGTCATGCTTGGTGCGCGAAAAACGCTCTTCCTGCGCGGCGGCCACAACCTCGCCATC
>JAEPNS010000142.1:0-5255 GCA_017643325.1 Alphaproteobacteria bacterium
GGCCTGAAAGTCACCCAGTTCTCGATCCTGCGAATCCTCGCCAACGAGGGCGAGGCGAACATGACGGCTCTGGCCGAGCGCATGGCCCTCGAGCGGACGACGCTGACGCGCAACCTGGGCCCGCTGGAGCGTGACGGTTTCGTCGAGGTTGTGACGGGTGAAGATCCGCGTTCGCGGGTTGCTCGCATCACGTCGAACGGCCGCCGAGCCCTCGCCGATGCCGAAGTCTATTGGCAGGACACGCAACGCCACGTCATCGGGTCTCTCGGGCCCGAACAGGCGACCCGGATGTTCGACGACCTGTCGGAAATCACCCAGGTCGCCCGCGACTGAAACAAGGAGAGCCAGCCATGGCAAAGACGGTCCGTATCCACGAATTCGGTGGCCTCGACAAGCTGAAGATCGAAGACGTCGATCCGGGCCAGCCCGGCCCCGGCGAGGTCCTGCTCCGCCAGGAAGCGGCCGGAGTCCATTTCGCCGACACGCTCGTGCGCGAGGGGAAATATTTCCTGAAACCCGACCTGCCCTCAGGACTGGGTCTTGAGGCAGCCGGCATTGTCGAGGCGGTCGGTCCGGATGTCGGCGATTTTTCACCGGGCGATCGCGCGGCCTATCGCTTCAATCTCGGCGCCTACACGGAAGCGCGCCTGATCCCGGCCGCCCAGCTGCACAGGCTGCCGGACAATGTCGACGCGAAAACCGCCGTGGCCGCAACCGTACGCGGAATGACGGCGCAGTATCTGGTACGCCAGATCTACAAGGTCGGGCCCGAGGACACCGTGCTCGTTCACGCCGCGGCGGGCGGCATGGGCACGCTTCTGACCCAGTGGTGCAAGCACCTGGGCGCGACTGTGATCGGCACTGTCGGCAGTCCGGCGAAGGCGGAGATCGCCGCGGCCAACGGCTGCGATCACGTCATCGACTACCTGGCTGAGGATTTCGCTGTGCGCGTCGAAGACATCTCGGGCGGCGCCGGTATACCCGTCGCGTACGACGGGGTCGGCGCGGCCGTCTACGAGGGAACCGTTGCATGCCTGGAGCCCTGCGGCTGGTATGTAAACTACGGGCACTCGTCCGGCTTCCTGCCGCCCATCGACGCGATGGAACTGAACAAGAAGTCGCTGATTTTCACGAAAGCGTCGCTGAAGGACTACATGCGCACACCGGACCGGGCGAAGTCGATGCTCGACGAGGTGTTTGACCTGCTCGGGAGCGGCGTGCTCGACCCGGGGATCAGCCGGGAGTACAGCCTCGACGAGGTCGCAGAGGCCCAGCGCGCAATCGCCTCGCGGGACACCACCGGCGCGATCGTGCTGGTGCCCTAGGCCAAGGTGCCCGACACGCGGCGCTAGAGCTCGCGGCCGCGCACAGTCTCCTCGAGGGATTCGATCAGTTCAGGCAACCCGGGCAGGTACGGGTGGATATCGAGTGCGCCCTGAAACGCCTCGATGGCCGCCTCGCCGTTCCCACGCAGAAGCTCGATCTGGCCGAGCCCGCTCAGCGCCCCGAAATGCCGCGGCTCGAGTTCCAGCGTACGGTCGACATCCGCCGCCGAACGGTCGAGTTCGCCTTGCAGGAAATAGACCGTCGCCCGCTTGTTCCAGGCTTCCGAATAGTCCGGCGCCTGCTCGACGAGGTCCGTAAACAATTCTGCGGCCCGTTCGAGCCGTCCCGCGTTCATGGCCCGGGTGCCCTCGCGCATCATGCTATCGAACGTCTCGTTCTCGTGACGCATCCAGGCGCGCCAGATCAATTGTTCGGCGGCGTGCACTTCCGCCGGCGCGCCGCTGGTCTCCAGGATGTCGAACAGGCTGTCGAGATCCGGATCGGTCTGGTCGGCCCAGGCAGCACCCGCGCCGAACAGCGCAAGCGCGACGACCCATTTCGAGAGGAGTGTCCTCATGGCCGGAGTATGGGACGCGTGCCGCGCGCATCCAAGAGGTTGGCCGATTTGCGCACGAAGAATTGAGGCGCCGCGCAGGGGCTTGCCGCCGGACGAAAGCCCGCTAATCTGCGCGCCGAAGACTATTCGCGGAGCATTCATGACCATCCAACCCGAAGACCTGATCGGTGCCTGGCACCTCGTCGATACCTGGACCGAGGACGCCCAAGGCAACCGCATCCAGCATCAGGGGCCCCAACCCAAGGGGATCATCATGTACACCGCCGACGGCCACATGAGCGCGATCACCCGCTGGTCCGAGCGCCCGTTCCCGGCCGAGGGCGCGAGCGACGCGGACAAAGCGCGGATGTTCGATACCTACCTCAGCTATGCCGGCCGCTGGTCGCTTGACGGCGACACGGTGACCCACCACACCGAGCATGCACTGAACGAGAACTGGGTCGGGATGGACCGCCCGCGCAACATCGAGCGGCGCGGCGAGCAGCTTGTGTTTACCGGTCCCGCCGGCGACGGCAACCACGCCACGATTATCTGGCAGCGCGAGCGCCGGGACTAGGCGGGAACTATCCCAGCTTGCGCGGCTTCGGGCCGCCCGTGGCCCAGTCGAGAAGTTCGACCGTGTGCACGACCGGAACACCGACCGCGTCGGCCAGCTGGGTCATGCACCCGATATTGCCCGTCGCGACAACATCCGGTGTTGTCCGGGCGATGTTTGCCGCCTTGCGGTCGCGCAGTTGCGAGGCCAGTTCGGGCTGCATGATGTTGTAGGTCCCGGCGGACCCGCAGCACAGGTGACCCTCGCCCGGCTCGCTGACCGCGAAACCCGCCGCCGCGAGCAGTGCCTTGGGCTCAGTCCGGATCTGCTGGCCGTGCTGCATCGAGCAGGCAGAGTGATAGGTCACGCGCAGCGACGCCGCCTCGTCGAACACCGAAATCTCCGGCGCCAGGGTGCTCAGGTATTCCGAGACATCCTTGGCCAGCGCCGACACCCGGGACGCCTTTTCGGCGTAGAGCGGGTGGTCGCGGAACATGAACCCGTAGTCCTTGATCTGCGTGCCGCAGCCGCTGGTGTTGATCACGATGGCGTCCAGGCCCTTGCCGTCAGCCTCTGCCAGCCAGGCATCGATGTTCGCGATCGCCTGCGCGTGGCTCTCGTCGGTCTTGCCCATGTGGTGCACCAGCGACCCGCAGCAACCGACACCCTTTGCGACGACGACCTCGACCCCGAGCCGGGTGAGCAGGCGCACCGTCGCCTCGTTGATCTGGGGCGCGAGCACGGTCTGCGCGCACCCGTTGAGCAGGGCCACGCGCCCGACACGGGCGCGCTCGGCGCGGAACACCTGCGGCTTGTCAACATGGGAGGGCGGCCCCAGGTCCGCCGGTACAAGGTCCAGCATGGCGCGCATGCGGCCCCGGAACAGCCCGCGCAACGCCCGGGCGAGCATCGCGACGGCGAGCACGGCGCGGAAGCGCGTCGGGTATGGAATCGTGAAGGCGAGGACGCCGCGCAGAAGCCGCTCGAACAGGGGCCGCGTGTAGGTTTCCTCGATATGCTTGCGGCCGTGATCAACAAGGTGCTGGTAGTGCACGCCGGACGGGCAGGTGGTCATGCAGGACAGGCAGGACAGGCAGCGGTCGATGTGGGTGACGACCTCTTCGGTGGCCGGGGCATCCGCCTCGAACATCTGCTTCATCAGATAAATGCGCCCGCGCGGACTGTCGAGCTCATCGCCCAGCAGGACATAGGTCGGGCAGGTGGCGGTGCAGAACCCGCAATGCACGCAGGTCCGCAGGATGTCGTTGGTCGCCGCAATATCGGGATTGGCGAGCTGGGCGAGGCTGAAATGGGTTTGCATCGGCTAGACCCCCTCGTACATCCGGCCGGGATTGAGGATGTGGCGCGGGTCGAAGCTTTCCTTCACCCGGGTCGACAGCGCCGCCAAAGCAGCCGGCTGCGGCTCGAAAACGGGAACGCTTCGGCGAAGACCTTCGGATGCACGCACCAGCGTCGCATGGCCGCCGCCGTTGTTTGCGACAGCGGCGCGCACGGCCGCCGCGTCGTCGCTCTCGCACCAGATCAGTCCGCCGCCCCAGTCGATCAACGCCGCCGAACCGCCGCTCGCTGCGACGATGTTCGCCGCCTCGGTCGGCGTCCCGGAGATCCGCCAGAGCGGGCCGTCGCCCGCGGAAAACGGGCCGACATCACGCACAGCACGCCAGAAGGCCATTGAGGCATCGTTGTCGAGGGTCGACACGTCGCCGAACGGCGCGAGAAGGTCCTGCAGCGCGCGCGAACGGGCGTCGACCGACGGCGCGAAGCCTTCGATCCGAACGGCCGTCGCGCTCGACTCCACGCCGGGAATTCCTTCGGCCAGCCATGTGGGCACATAGGCCGCACCCGACACCTCATGACTGGAGTTCTGGGCCGCCGCCATTGCGCGCACGGCGTCGTCCGGCTCCTGCCCCGAGACAATCATGGTCGCGGTCGTCTCCGGCGCGGGCAGCACCTTGATGGTGATCTGGGTGAGCGCCGCCAGTGTTCCGAACGAGCCCGTGAGCAGCTTCGACAGGTCGTAACCCGTCACGTTCTTCACCACGCGCCCCCCGCTCTTCACGATGTCGCCACGGCCGGTCACGGCCTCGATGCCAAGGATATGGTCGCGCGCCGCCCCTGCCCTGATCCGGCGCGGTCCGGCGAGGTTGCAGGCAATCATGCCGCCGAGCGTGCCCCCCTCTTCCCCGTAGAGTCCGGCAAGCGCGGGGGGCTCGAAGGCGAGCATCTGGCCCTTGTCGGCGACGGCCGCCTCGATGTCGGCGAGCGGCGTGCCCGCCCAGGCGGAGAGCACCAGTTCCTCGGGTTCGTAAAGCGTGATCCCGCTCAGGGCCGACAGGTCGAGGACATGGCCGATGGTCCGATTACCATCGCCCATGGGCCGGCCGAACCCGCGCTTCGTGCCGGTGCCGACGATCTCGACCGGCGTTTCCTCGCCGCTCGCCCAGGCAACGGCCTCGCGAACCTGCTCGGTGGTGTCAGGCTTGAGGGTCTCGACCATCGGCGCGCTCAGAACCGGGGGATGTCGGGGAACGGCATCTGGCCGCGATGGATGTGCATGCGGCCGAGTTCTGCGCAGCGGTGCAGGGTCGGGAAGACCTTGCCGGGGTTCAGGAGCTGGTTCGGGTCGAACGCGCATTTCACGCGCTGCTGCTGCTTGAGATCGTCCTCTGAAAAGACCTCGTCCATCAGGTCACGCTTCTCGACGCCGACGCCGTGCTCGCCGGTCAGCACCCCGCCGACCTCGACGCACAGGCGAAGGATATCGGCACCGAACTCCTCGGCCGCCTCGAGCTCGCC